>CAJQMW010000434.1 GCA_905479535.1 uncultured Maribacter sp.
TCCCCCTGCTGAACACTTTCGCCCTCCTCAGCATAGTTTACAATACGTCTGGCCATTGCACCTGCTATTTGCCGGTATAGGATGTCCCCGAACTTAGGTGTGCGCACAACTACGGTTGTTCGTTCATTTTCTTCGCTTGATTTTGGATGCCAAGCTACTAAGTATTTACCGCGGTGATATTTGGAATACCGTATATAACCACTTGCCGGATATCTAGTTACGTGAACATTGGTAGGGGACATGAAAACGGATACCTGCTTCCGTTTATCTTGAAAATATTCATTTTCTTCTACTTCTTCTATCACCACTACCTTACCATCCACGGGAGATAAAACCTCGTCAAAGCTTTTGGCCGTTACTCTTTTTGGGTTTCTAAAAAATTGTAAAACAAGTATGAACAATACCAGACCAACTATCTGTACCGTTAACTTAAGCCAAGTAATATTTATAAAAAAATGCGCTAAAAGGACACCCAAGCCAACCAGAAAAAAAGTAGTCAATATGATGACTTGACCCTCTTTATGAAACATAGCTAAATATATTTAAAGTTAAGTAGGCAAAAGGCGCAGCAAATACAAGGCTATCCAAGCGGTCCAACATACCCCCATGACCGGGCAAAATTGCGCCACTATCCTTTACGCCGGCCATACGCTTAAATTTAGATTCTATCAAATCCCCAAAACTACCGGCTACGACGATTACCGCAGCCAGAATCATCCATTGCCAAGGACTTATAATCTGCTCTTGGGTTCCCATGATATAGGCGGCTCCTAGTGCAAATATAAAACCTCCCACGGTTCCTTCAACGGTTTTTTTTGGAGAAACCGAAGGGAATAATTTTGTCTTTCCTATGCTTCTTCCTACCAAATACGCAAAAGAATCATTGACCCAAATAAGTATGAAAATACCCATAATTAACAGTTTTGCAAATGCGTCATCCTTATAGGGAATCATGGTTAGAAAAATACAACCACCCCCAATATAAAATAGACCAATTAGGAATTTGTGCAATTTTGTGAAATACTTTTCTTTCTTTGAAAATAGATAGAACAATAGTGCAATGTCTATTCCTATGGTAATCACCATAAGAAGATTTATCAAAACCTGGTCGCTTACGAAATAGATATAAGCCCACCAAATGGCCAAATAAGCGGCAAATATATGATAGCCTTTTAAGTTTACGAGACGTTTGTATTCATATAAACAAGCTAAGCCGAACGTCATAAAAAGAAAATCGAAGGCGTCCGTACTTAGGAAAACAGCGGATAATAATAAAATTATATAAACTGCTCCCGTCAGCGCTCTTCTTAAAACTTCCTTCATGCTATAAATCTTCCAAAAGTAAAAGATAAAGATTTTTAGTGCTACTTCCGTAAGTTAGGAAATCATCAGAATTTTCTTTCGTGGCTTTAAAATGTTTTAGGGTGGTGATATTGGCAGGGATTCTAGGGCCATACTTCTTCTTGATAATTTTTAACCCTTCCCCAATGGATTCCACGAGCTGACTTGTAGTGGCATAGACTACTACGTTACTGGGCAGCTCATTAAGTTTTTTCTCGTTCAACTGGTTGGAACAAACTAATATGGACCCATTCTGTGCCACCAGATGTTCACAGGTTGTGAAGAATACCTCACTTTCTTTGGATTTTTCAGTAAATAAAAGGTCTTCCTTACTGAATTTTTGAACCAATCGGTCTTCCATGGCAAAGAAAGATTGGTCTTGCCAACCATTTTCAATAATTATATTGCTTAGTGCATCGGAAATTTCCTCAGAAGAGACACAATAGATGAATTTGCCGCCGTTTTGCTTAAAATGGATGGTAAACTTTTCATCAACTGGAATATTCAAATCTGGCATATGCTGACCACGTGTCTCAACAGTTTCCTTCGAAACCTTTTTTTTGCCACCACCAAATAAAATGTCTAAAAAGCCCATTTATGATTATGAAGTATTCCTCTTTTTATCGTACTCGTTACTATCTACAACGGTTCATCTGATGAATTTATTTTCTCCGACTTTTTCTCTTCCTCCGAGTCAATATTAGCCGATGCCTCTGTTTTTCTTACTTTCTCTTCTAACAGATCTTTTTCAAAAACTCTTTTGCCAAAGATTTTTTCTAAATCTTCTTTAAAGATAACTTCTTTCTCCAATAATCTTTCTGCAAGTGTAGTAAGTTTATCCTTATTTTCCGTTAAGACCTTAACAGCTCGCTGATATTGCTCCTCAATTATCTTGGAAATCTCTTGGTCTATCGTCTTTGCGGTTTCTTCGCTATAAGGTTTTGAAAATCCGTAAGAATCTTGTCCAGAGGAATCGTAATAGGTTAAGTTACCAATTTTGTCGTTGAGACCATAAATGGTGACCATAGCTCTGGCTTGTTTGGTCACTTTTTCCAAATCACTTAAGGCTCCTGTAGATATTTTGTTGAATATCACCTTTTCTGCGGCCCTACCGCCCATGGTGGCACACATCTCATCCAACATTTGTTCCGGACGAACAATTAAACGTTCCTCAGGTAAATACCAAGCTGCCCCCAGAGACTGTCCCCTGGGCACTATAGTAACCTTTACCAAGGGAGCGGCGTGTTCCAGCATCCAACTTGTGGTAGCGTGTCCGGCCTCATGGTAAGCAATCGTTTCCTTCTCCCCAGGAGTGATGATTTTATTTTTCTTTTCAAGACCACCAACAATTCTGTCTACCGCATCCAAAAAGTCTTGCTTATTTACTGATTTTTTCTCTTTTCTTGCAGCAATCAATGCGGCTTCGTTACACACGTTCGCGATGTCCGCACCCGAGAATCCCGGGGTTTGTCTTGCCAAAAAGTCCAAATCCAACGTTTCTGCTGTTTTGATAGGTCTTAGATGGACTTCGAAAATCTCTTTTCTTTCCCTTATATCCGGAAGGTCCACATAGATCTGCCGATCAAATCTTCCGGCACGCATCAAGGCTTTATCAAGCACATCGGCCCTGTTCGTAGCTGCCAATACGATAACATTGGTGTTGGTCCCAAAGCCGTCCATTTCGGTCAATAATTGGTTGAGCGTATTTTCACGTTCATCATTGGAACCTGTAAAGTTGTTCTTTCCCCTTGCCCTACCAATGGCATCTATTTCATCAATAAAAATAATGGCGGGTGATTTGTCCTTGGCCTGTTTGAACAAGTCCCTAACACGTGATGCACCTACACCCACGAACATTTCAACGAAATCGGAGCCTGAAAGTGAGAAAAAAGGAACTTTCGCTTCTCCTGCGACCGCTTTTGCCAATAAGGTCTTACCGGTTCCTGGTGGGCCTACCAACAAAGCTCCTTTTGGTATTTTACCACCTAAGGAAGTATATTTATCCGGATTCCTTAAAAACTCTACGATTTCTTCGACCTCTTCCTTAGCACCTTCAAGACCAGCTACATCTTTAAAGGAAGTTCTTGTATCGGTTTTTTCATCAAAAAGCTTTGCCTTCGATTTACCGATATTGAAGATTTGACCGCCACCGCCGCCAGCACCGCCACCGGACATTCTGCGCATCAAGTAAATCCAAATGCCTATAATAAGTACGAAAGGTAATAGCGACAAAAGAAAATCTAATATGGCTGTGGATTCCTTTCCGAATTCTACAATAGTATCTAAATTGTTTTCCTTTTTAATTTCGGTTATCTCATTTTGAAAAATTTGAAGATCGCCATAATCCAAGGTATACTGAGGAACACTCCCCGTGGTGGGAAGAAAGGACTTGTCATTAACGTCCCTGTGAACATCTTTGGCAAGTGCTTCATCCGTAAGGAATACCTTGGCTTGGTTCGTATTGGTGATGATCATAATTTTTTGAATATCACCATTCCTTAAATACTCTTGCAGTTCGGAAGTAGTCGTTTTCTCCGTACTTGCAAGATTATCACTGTTAAACACCTGAAAACCAATCAACAGGACTGCTACCAATCCATAGATCCACCATGAGCTAAACTTTGGTTTTTTAGGAGTTGTACTATTATCTTTCGCCATTTTATTTTTTATTGATTAATGCTACTTTCAATGGTCGTGAACTTTGCGTCACCCCAAAGACCTTCAATATCATAGAAATCCCTAACCTGCTTTTGAAACACATGTACTACCACGTTAACATAGTCCATAAGTACCCACTCGGCATTTTCTTCACCTTCAATGTGCCAAGGTTTGTCTTTAATTGCTTTGCTGACTGTTTTTTGGATAGAACCTACTATAGCATTTACATGCGTATTAGAAGTACCATTGCATATGATAAAGTAATCGCAAACTGTATTTTCAATTTCCCTAAGGTCCAGTACATTTGTGTTGTGTCCTTTGACATCTTCTATTCCCTGTAAAATTAATGCAATTAACTCATCTGCACTAGCTTTGCCTTTCTGCATTCAAAAATTTTAATTTCTACAAAGTTATTATTTTTTTGTTCTTTTAGGTCTAGTTTTTAACAATAGATTAAACATTGCCAAGCATTAGCCCCATGCAGATAATCAAACTTAGTGCCACGGAGTCTACGAATACTTATCTACAGGGCTTATTACGAAAAGAAAATCTACCGGATTACACCGTTGTCGTTACCGAAAACCAGACCAAGGGCAGAGGTCAAAGGAGCGCTTCATGGGAGTCTGAGAAGGGTAATAACCTTACCTTTAGTGTTTTAAAAAAACACCAAGGTTTAAGAACAAGCCATCAGTATTTAATAAGTATATGTGTTTCCTTAGCAATTTACGCACTACTTGTTGACCTCAATTTGCCACGTGTTAAAATTAAGTGGCCTAACGACATTCTGTCAGGTACGTTAAAAATATGTGGAATTCTTATAGAGAATGTGTTAAATGGGCAGGAAGTTAAGGCTTCGGTCATAGGTATTGGCCTAAATGTGAACCAAACCACTTTTCCCGATCAGTTGAGGGCGACTTCCATTAAACTGGAATTAAAGCAAGAACAGCATTTAGAAATTTTGCTAGGTAGAATGGTTAAAAAACTTCAATTCTTTTTATCTAAAGTGAAAGCTTCAAACGAGATTCAGCTCATGGCTATCTATGAAAACGTATTGTTCCGAAAAGACATGGTGTCCACCTTTCAAAAACCAGATGGAACTGTTTTTATAGGGGTCATTTCAGGGATTACCTCAGGTGGTAAACTGAAAGTAAAATTGGAAGATGAAACCTTTACTGAGTTTGCCTTAAAAGAGGTTAAACTAATGTTCTAGATTTTACCCAGATTATCGGATAGCGTATTTATAAAATTGGTTATCGGATTTTTAATCATCATGGCCATTATGGCATTGAACTCACCTGCGAAACTAAGGACTACTTCACTCGTATTATCTCCGGTAGCAGTTATAGCTGCGGTTAACGTGAACGGTAGTTTTTCGCTAGCTGCACCCAGTATCAGCATACTATGTGGAATTTGGTCCTTTTTCTCTAAAACAATTTCCGGCATTCCCTTAAGGGCGAATAAAAACCTGTTCTCGTTCAAAACTTCGAACTTATCTATATTTTCTGGCATCAATTTTTCAAAATTGGCAAGCTCATTTAGAAAATTATAGGTTTCTTCCGTACTTTTTGCAACCGATGTTTTTGGTGTTTCTATAAACATATTATTGTAACCATTTTGAAGGATTGATTCTCCATTCCGTTAAAGTTCGTAATTGTTCTTCTTTTATGTACCCCGTTTCGGATGCTTGTTCAATTAGATGTTCATAGCTACTTAGGGTATGTAACTCAACTTCAGACTTTTCAAAATTCTCTTTGGCCGTATCGAAGCTATACGTGAATATCGCGAGCATACCTTTTACATTGGCATCGGCTTTTTCAAGTGCTTTTACGGCATTTAGACTACTCTTGCCCGTACTGATCAGGTCTTCTATGACGACCACGGTTTGGTTGGCTTCCAACTGCCCTTCAATCTGATTTTGCCTTCCGTGAGATTTCGGTTCTGGCCTTACATAAATAAAAGGTAATCCCATGGTATCCGCCACTAAAGCCCCAATTCCTATCGCCCCGGTGGCTACTCCCGCAATTACATCCGGTTGGCCATAAAGCGATTCTACTTGTTTGGCCATTTCCTCCCTTACATAATTTCGAATAATGGGATAAGAAAGTAAGATCCTATTGTCGCAATATATGGGGGATTTCCATCCCGAAGCCCATATAAAAGGATTTTCGGGTTTCAATTTTATTGCATTAATTTGCAACAGAAGTTCTGCTGTTTTTTTAGCGGTGTTCTTGTCTAAAACCATGACGCAAATGTATAAAGTTTTTGTTAATGAGTTGCCCTTGATTTTAACAAATAAACTATCCGAAACAGCTAACGGCGAGTATTTTTTGCTCAACCAGTCCGCTATACAAGGTGCCATAAAAGCTTTAAAGAAAAAGAAGTTGACCGAGGCCTATATCTATCATCCTAACCACGAGGAGATTTTAAAAAAATTCACCAAGGAAATACCGCTAATAGTAGCCGCAGGTGGGGTGGTCACCAATGAAAAAGGAAAGGTCCTGTTCATTTACAGGAACGATAAATGGGATTTGCCCAAAGGAAAATTGGATAAAGGAGAGTCCATTGAAGATTGCGCAATACGTGAGGTCATGGAGGAAACCGGAGTAACGGGGTTGCGTATAGAAAACTTCTTAAGAACCACCTACCATGTTTTTAATAATGGAGGGACCCCAACCCTAAAGCAAGTGCACTGGTATGCCATGAAAACGGAATATGATGGCAAATTGAAACCCGAAAAGAAAGAGGGAATCGTTAAGGTGAAATGGAAAGGGCCCAAAAAAATTCAGAAGGCGCTTCAGAATTCCTATGTAAACATTAAAATTTTGTTCGAAGGGGATTAGTCCGGACTTTTTGCCACTCCTTTCGGAATTCTATAAACTGGATATTGCAGGTGCGCCTTTTCATAATAGGGGGACTTTTTAAAAATCCATTCTAATTGGGCATACCAATTTTGGGAAAGTTCTTCCTCGGCCTCTTTTTGTGATCGAAACTCTTCTGCCAGTACCGTATCTTTTGCTAATATCCTTATAGCACTATCCTCAAAGACATAGGGGGAGAAACCTTCTTTTTGTTGCAATATCGTATCAAAAAAATTCCAGTTGAAAAAAGAATCGACGGCAGTGGGCTCCAGCGTTTCCAGGATATACCTAATCCCGGGTTGGTCCGTTTTAATTACAATATCGCCTTCCGTAAAGGAAATCTTTTCCATAGCGGGGCTAACCTTAGTATTGTAATGTAGGTAATGTCCCTCGTAAGGGTTTTGAACTGTTTCAAAACTTTTAATCCTGTAGACCTCGACGGTCATGGTCGTATCAGATTGGACCGTTTCGTATTTGATTTGATTAGCCTTTAGCAAATCGACTACGTTTGTCCATTGTTTCTTAATGATATAGGAATGTGGAATTTTAACGGAATCTGAGGGTATAAAGTAATCTAAATACTGAACCTCTTTTTCAAAAGGAATCTCTCTGTTGTATTTTAGTCTGGGAAATCCGGTGATTTCACTGATAATGGTATCCGCTTGAAAGCCTTTGAAATTTAGAACCGAACTTTTGGTTGTATCTACTTTCCAGTCTGTGAGATAATATTCCCATTCTAA
>CAJQMW010000435.1 GCA_905479535.1 uncultured Maribacter sp.
ACCGCTTTGTGGATGGCTTCACCCTTATACCTGTAATGCTCTAAAATTGTTTTGTGCCAATAGTTTTCATTTTCGATTTCATCGCGTAAGCGCCTAAACTCATTCCTGAAGAAAGTGCCCACTCCTTTTCCTTGTTGGGTATAATTTTTACCATGGGTAGTATTCTCCCGTGTAATCCTAGGTAAAATTTCCAGAGTGATACTCCCATCGCGGATGACGAAACTCCCCTTGGGCAATACTTCCGAATTTCCATGGATAAGTACGGGCAGGATGTCCAAACCAAATTGTTCGGCCAGATAAAATGCCCCTTTGTAAAATCTATTTATTTTGTTGGAGGTCGACCTTGTTCCTTCTGGAAATGCGATCAAGGAGAATCCCTGATCTACTTTTTTCCTCAAATATGCTGACCCATTTTCTATTCCCCCGGATACTGGATAGGCTCCTACGAGTTTCGCCGCATTCCCAAATACGGGAGAATTATATACCCAGTCATTGACCAAAAAAATCATTTTTGGCTTTAGCATACCCATACAAAGGATGTCTAAAAAGGAGGTGTGGTTGGCAATCAACATCGCCGGTTTTTCAAAAGTCTCCTGCTTTGGGTTTCGCACTTCCTTTACCACGAACGGATTCGTATACAAAACGGATTTCATCAGGTTAGAAACCGCTTTATGAAACCTTAGATTCACTTGGTGTACACTTTTGGGCTTCAACTTCATAATTACCCAGGCATAGACGGAAAAAAGAAAACCACCCAGACCAAAATAAAAGAAGGATAGTATGGAATGTAAAAAATACCGCAGCGATATCGGCCTTTTGGTACGACTACCAATAAAAAGTTTGAAGAGTAAGGGTTGCAGAGTAAAGGCCACGAATGCAGCAGTAAAAATTCCGATTAGGGAAACCTTTGAAATGGTGTACAGCACCGGATGCTTGGCAAAAACCATGACCCCTACACCGGCTATGGTAGTCATTACGGAAAGGATGATGGAGGTTCTGTGCGATGCGATAATCTTATCAACTGTCCTGTATTCGGATAACAGACCATTGGTAATAAAGATGCTGTAATCCACCCCCAATCCAAAAATGAAACTGCAAATAATGATATTGAAAATATTGAACTCCATTTTAAAAAGCCCCATAAGGCCAACGGTCAGGAACCATGTCAAAAAAATTGGAACGGCGGTTACTAAGGTCAGTGATAGACTTCGGTAGAAAAGTAATAGAATGATTAAAACGACTACCAGGGAATAAATAAGTAATTTGTTGAAATCATTCCTTAAGGTGCCCAGAAAGGATTCGTTGACCTGTTTTCTATTGATAAGTAGCGTATTGGGAAAATCTTTAAAACGGGTCTCGATGGTCCTCAAACCTGTTTCTTCCAGCTTCAACAAGGAAGTGATGGTAGTTCCGTTTTCGTCATTGGTGATGTAATCTTTGGTGGAGAGTGCCGTAATCGCTTCAAAATCTGAAACTTCAAGCGTATTGAAGTCGTCTTGGAGCCACGTGTAGAAAGGAGCAAAAGTACCCTCCTTAAATCCGAGGGTAGTTCCAGATTCGCTTATGTTGTTTTGAAGGGTACCTACTTTTTGGACCGTCCAAAAACTGTCCCAAAGCCGTATTTTTTTTTGCTGTGACTTCCGGGATTTCACGAGACTGCCCACAGAGGTAAAATTGACCAGCACCTTATCTTTCTTTAGTTCCCGAAGTTTCTTGAAAATGGTATCACTTCGCTGTAGTACCTTTTCTTGGTCTTCGCCATAAGTAGAAAGGTAAACGGATTTGGATTCGATATCCGTCAGTTTTTCCAGTTTTTCTCGTGCAGCTACCAAAACGTCCGATTCGTAATTTAGTTCACTGATATCCTGATTAAAAATGACCGTGCTGTAAGTAAAAAGACTGATGATAAACACTAAGACCAATAAACCCAGGCCCCATTTATTTTTATGCAGTTCAAAAGCGGCCAAACGGTCTAAAATTGTCTTTTTGCTTACTGGTTCCTTTTTATGGCGATATACTTGGGGGATAAACAATAAAGCAAAAATGGAAGCTCCGGTAACACTTACCGCCGCAAAGATACCTAGGTCCTTTAGTGCTTGGGAATCCAAGAACAACAAGCACAAAAAGGCGGATGCCGTGGTCAAACCACTCATCAAAATGGCGGGGGCCACCTCCTCATAAAGTTTAGCTATGGTATTCCCATTGCGGATGTGCGTAAGGATGTGTAGGGCATAATCCAGCGTTACTCCCAGTAAAATAGCGCCTATACCCAGTGATATGGCCGATATATGTGGACGTATTACATACAAAAGCGCCATAGCCAGCAGCGCACCAAAAAGGGTAGGGGCAAATAGTATGAACGGCAGTGCCAGTTTCCTATAAAAAAGTACAAGCAAAAACAGTAACAGGGTCATGGCTATACTGACCGTAAACCGGATGTCATTTTTAACTTGTTCTGCATTGGCTACGGCTACCATCGCCGCACCGAAGAAGGTACTCTGTATTTTACCTCGATAGGACTCGCGAAATTCTTTTTCCAATGCGTAAAGTCCGTCCGATAAAGGTTTGTTTTCTACTGTGGCACTGGAGGGATAGGTAGGGGTAATGAACAGTAGAATGTTGGTTTCCTCTTTATTGACCAAGAAACCGTTCTCCAGTTTAAAATTTTCGGCAACACCTATTTTCTGTAATTTTTTCAGGGCGATGAAGGAAAGCCCCAAGGGGTCTTTGAGAATACTCTTTTTTGCAACGATTCCAGAAGGTGAAATCAAGGTCCGGTAGTTTTGACCCATTAAGTGCTCAATACTATCCTTTGCCAATTTTTGGTTGATTTTTTTATAATCGTCCTCGTCCAAAAATAAGGGTAGGTTGTCATAAACAAAGTCAAAAGTCTTTAGGACTGCCGCATCATTAATGCTTCCCTGAATACTTTCAATGTAGGAGGCATGACTTTTTTGGATACTATCGATAAAATCCGATGCGTACTGCGTAAGCTCGTTAACGGATGCATCGGGAGGTTTCTCAATGTTCACGATGATTTTATCCGTAAAAGAAATGGATTTGAGTACTTTTTGGACTCTTTGTGTTTCTTCATTAGCAGGAATCAGAGCAGTGATGTCATCCTCAAAGCGGATATTGCCGGCAAGAAAGGAAAGCCCTGCAACTAATACAATTAACGCTACAAAACTTACACCTTTGTTCTTGGCTATACGTTGGTATGTGCTAAAGAAAAAGTCACCCATTATTCACGGCCATTTTCCGCTTTCCGAAAAAAGTAAGGGTAAGATAGCCTATTCCACCGAAAATTAT
>CAJQMW010000436.1 GCA_905479535.1 uncultured Maribacter sp.
ACCCACATACCCAATAGTGGATTGGTTTTGAACAGATTGCCCCATTTTATCTTATTTATTTTTAGAGTCAATTACTTAAAGCTTACTATTTTCCAAAACATTCAGCCGTACTTTACTTTTGAGAACCCGCCCTCAGGGTCAACATTAAAATACTGCGGCGGCTAAACAGGCTTCCTCTTGAGGTATTTGTAAATTTTCATCCTCATTTCAGTTGGGCGTATCCCTTTGGAAAATAATGTTTTTTCCGTTTTTATCATTTAATATTCCTTCAGAGTCTGTTTAAGAATTTGTGATTGGAATTTTTATTGGACATTTTTGATGCAGTATGAGGCATAATTTTTAAGCATAGCCATAGCTACGGTTCAAAATTATAACGAAATAATGCGCAAAAAAAGACATAAAAAAATAATTGACGAAATCTTAAACAGACTCCCAAAAAACTGGACTTTTCTAAGTCCCAATTTTTCTAATCTTTTTTATATGCCAAAAGGCGCAGCGCATTAGCCACTACTACCAAGGTGGACCCTTCGTGAAATGCCACGGCTATCCCTATGTTTGCCCAGCTCAAAATGGTGGCTGGTATGAGCAGTGCCACAACACCAAGGCTTACCCAAAGGTTTTGCCTTATGATTGCCTTTGCTTTCCTACTCAAGCCAATAGCAAAGGGTAGGGTTTCCAACTTATCGGCCATTAGGGCAACATCCGCCGTTTCCAAAGCCACATCGCTTCCGGCCGCTCCCATTGCTATGCCCACGGTACTGTTCGCCATCGCGGGCGCATCGTTTACACCGTCGCCCACCATTGCGACTTTGGATTCCTGTTCTTTTAATTTTTTGATGGCATCCACTTTTTCTTCCGGCAACAAGCTTCCCCAGGCATCGGTCAATCCTATTTCTTTCGCCACGGCATCGGCAACCTTTTGGTTGTCGCCCGTAAGCATTATCATTCGTTTGATACCGATTTCCTTTAATTTTTTGAGGGTTCCCTTGGCAGCTTCGCGAGGGGTGTCCATTAGGGCGATGATACCGATGTATGCTTCGTTTTTCCGAATAAGCATCGTAGTATTTCCACCCCCTTCAAGGTCACGGACTTTCGTTACTATCTCTTCGGAAGGGGTGCTCTCATCAAGCCCTTCGTACAGGTCGAGGTTACCGACATAGATTTTGTCATCGCCCAATGATGCTTTTATGCCCTTGCCCAGCACAGCTTCCAAATCGGTCGCATCGGGTATTTCATCACCTTTCAGACGTTCCTTGCCATCTCGAACCACTGCTTTTGCCAGGGGATGGTCGCTTAGATTCTCTACGGCAACAGCTATTTTTAAAAGTTCGTTTTCAGATATATCCCCAAGTGGGACCACTTGGGTAAGCTTGGGTTTTCCTTCGGTCAGGGTACCCGTCTTGTCAAAGGCGAGGGCGGTAATAACCCCCAAGTCTTCCAGAGGGCGCCCCCCTTTGATAAGCACCCCGCCACGAGCGGCCCTAGCCACCCCACTCAATACCGCACTCGGGGTCGAAATCGCAAGGGCACAGGGACTGGCAGCTACCAGTACGGCCATCGCCCTATAAAAACTGGCACTAAATGGTTCATCGATGACCAGAAAAGCAAAGAGCAACAACACTACCAATACCAGTACGGAAGGCACAAAATATCTTTCAAATTTATCGGTAAGCAACTGGGTGGGCGATTTTTGGGTCTGGGCCTCGTTCACCAATTTTACCAATCGGGACAGTGTAGAGTCCTTTGCCTCTTTGATTACCTTTATTTCAAGCGTATTGTTGCCATTGATAGTCCCGGAAAAAACGCGGTTTTCGTCCTTTATATCATCGTCTGCCGAATAATCCTTACTCGTATCTTCCACAGGAATTTTATCCACCGGTACGCTTTCCCCTGTGATGGGGGCTTGGTTGACACTACTTTTACCATCGACCACAACGCCATCGGCAGATATTTTACTGTTTGGCTTGACCACGATGATATCGCCTATACCCAGCTTTTCGATACCCACCTCTTCGGTCTTGCCGTCTTTTTTTAACAAGGCGGTTTTTGGGGCCAGATCTGCCAGTGCCGCAATGGACTTTCGGGCTTTCTCCATCGCATAATGTTCAAGGGCGTGCCCGAGGCTGAACAGGAAGAGTAACAAGGCACCTTCCGCCCATGCGCCCAAAGCAGCGGCACCGATGGCGGCGACCAACATTAAAAAGTCGATTTCAAAACCACCTTTGGCTACGGTCTGTATGGCCTCTTTCGCCGTAAAGTAACCTCCAAAAAAGTAGGCGCCGATGTATAGGGACAAGCTGACCCAATCCGGTATCGAGTCCACGTAGGACAATCCGAAACCTATTCCGAGAAGGGCACCGCAAATGATGGCAAAAATAAGTTCGGTGTTCTTTCCAAAAATACCGCCGTGGGCGTGTGCCTCACCTTCACCCTCCTTGTGGTCGTGTTCTTCGCCGTCTTTGTGAACGTGGTCTTCGCTCTCGCCGTCGTGTTGATTTTCCTTTTTGCCCTGAGTATCCTTAGATTTTTCTTCACAATTGGAAACTTCCATTTTTTGTAAATACGTTTCTGTACCAACGGAAGGTTCAATAATGGTCAGTCCTTGTTTTTCTATTTTCTTTTTAAT
>CAJQMW010000437.1 GCA_905479535.1 uncultured Maribacter sp.
TTCAGCTGTTGCCTTCGCACCACTTGATTGTCCACTTCTAAGATGGACATTTCATCTTCGGACGCTAATCGGTATTTGTTGACCCCCACAATGACATCTTGCACCCCGTCAATACGCGCTTGTTTACGGGCAGCTGCCTCCTCAATGCGCATCTTTGGAATACCTGCTTCTATAGCTTTGGTCATTCCACCCAATTCCTCTACTTCTTCCATTAATTGCCAAGCCTTTTGGGCCAGCTCTTGCGTAAGACGTTCTACATAATAACTTCCCGCCCAAGGGTCCACCGTTTTGGTTATTTTGGTTTCTTCCTGCAGAAATAATTGTGTTTCACGGGCAATTCGTGCCGAAAAATCGGTCGGTAAGGCGATGGCCTCGTCCAGAGCATTGGTATGCAAGCTTTGGGTTCCGCCAAAAACTGCGGCGGCAGCTTCTATGGTAGTTCTAGCTACATTATTGAACGGGTCTTGTTCCGTAAGGCTCCAACCACTGGTCTGACAATGGGTCCGAAGCATTGAGGATTTTGGATTTTGGGGATTAAACTGTTTTACCACCTTTGCCCACAGCATTCTTGCCGCCCGCATTTTGGCAATTTCCATAAAATGGTTCATACCTATCCCCCAGAAAAAAGATAATCTTGGGGCGAATTCATCAATTTTTAGTCCAGCCTTCAATCCTGTTCTTATATACTCCAGTCCGTCCGCCAAAGTATACGCTAGTTCAATATCTGCGGTTGCTCCAGCCTCATGCATATGATATCCGGAGATACTGATACTATTGAACTTGGGCATGAATTTACTAGTGTATTCGAAAATATCTGAAACGATTTTCATGGAGGGTTTTGGAGGATAGATGTAGGTATTTCGCACCATAAACTCCTTTAAAATATCGTTCTGAATAGTACCTGAAAGCTGTTCTAGAGATGCGCCCTGTTCTTCGGCCGCTACAATGTAAAATGCCATTATGGGCAAAACCGCTCCGTTCATGGTCATGGAAACGGACATTTTATCCAACGGAATACCATCGAACAAAATTTTCATATCGGCTACCGAATCAATAGCAACTCCGGCCTTACCAACATCACCAACCACCCTCTCATGGTCGCTATCGTACCCTCTATGTGTAGGCAAATCAAATGCAACCGATAGTCCTTTCTGACCTCCCTTTAAATTTCTGCGATAAAAGGCATTACTCTCTTCTGCCGTTGAAAAACCGGCGTACTGCCTAATTGTCCACGGACGTCTTACATACATGGTGGAATAAGGCCCGCGTAAATAGGGTGCGATGCCAGCTGTGAAATTGAGGTGCTCCGCTTCTTTTATATCTTCTGCAGAGTATGAAGGTTTTAAGGGAATGCTTTCACCGGTCAAATAAGTTTCAGCAAGCTTCTCGACGGAGCCTGTCTTGAGCGAAGTCGAACGACTAGAACTGACAGAAGACCCATCTGACTTCGCGCTCAAACCATCTGACCTTAACGTCATATTTTGGACATCTTTTCTACTCATTCCTTCTTTTTTCACCCTTCATCCTTCAACCGTTTTTGCTCCATAGCTTCTGCTAGCCTTTTTTCTAAAATAGGTTCTAGAAGTGTTTTTCTAATATTCGTTTTTACAAAAGGATACAATTCCAAATCGCCTTTAATTTTATCACTCGGGTTTTGGAATTTGTTGGTACCCACTAAAACTTCCTCTTCGGCATTAAACTTATCTTGTTCTTTAGCCACACTATCCTGTACCTTTTTTTGGATTGTATGTTTTTTCAACTGCTTTAAGAATCCACCCTCCTTTTCTAAATTTTTAAAAAGTTGTAGTGCCTTTTCAGCAAGTTGTTGGGTAAGACTTTCAATATAATAGGTACCGTCCGCAGGATTTCCTACCTTATCAAAATGACTTTCTTCCTTCAAAAGCACCAATTGGTTCAAAGCGATGCGGTCACCAAACTCATTGCTCTTGTGATAGATAGCGTCATAAGGTTGATTGAATACAACATCTGCACCGCCTAAGATGGCCGACATACTTTCGGTTGTAGTTCGAAGCATGTTGGTATTATAGTCATAGAGTGTTTTGTTCCTTTTGGTAGGATGCGCACTAATATGACAATCGCAGGTAAGATCATATTGCGCCGCCAATGCATCCCACAATAAACGCAATGCCCTTAGCTTGGCGATTTCAAAAAAATAGTTGGTTCCTACGGCGACCTTAAAGTTCACGGAGAATTCGCCCGTATCCCCTAATTGTGATTGGAAATGGTTCAAGTACTCATGGGCATGCGCCAACCCATACGCCAACTGCTGCGTAATCGTAGCACCGGCATTCTGATAGAGCGATAAATCTACTTGCAATGTATTGGGGAAACCTATGTCAAATATGACTGATAAATGGCTATGGTCTTTCTCCAAACTCTCGTACCAATTCCCTGATTTGGCCAAATTCCCTATAATATCAACGTTCAAAAAAACATGCGCGGCCGAATTTCCCATATAGGATTTAATTCCCTTAACGTGATCCGGGGACAAAAATTGAAGTTCAAAATAAATGGGGGTATTTTCAATAGTGATATCCTTTAAAAGCTCCTCTATTTTAATAGCTTCTGAAGGTATAATAAATAAAATGGATTCTGCACCCCTTTGTAGAAAGTCTCTTGCCTTTTCATTTGCCATTCGTGCATTTCCGGCATAAACAACTTGACCAATTTTCCAGCCTTTGTTGTTAACTGATTTCAATTTTAAATCCGAAACATCCTCTTGATGGTAAAAGGGCTTCACTTTGATGTTTTCAGGAGAATCCCATACCAAAGTATCGTTATAATCCGCACCCTTTAAATCAAATTGTATTTGTTGTTTCCAAGCTTTGGCGGAAACCTCGGGGAAATCAGTAAATAACTTGTCCGACATTGTAATAATTATTGATTGAATACATCTACTCCAAGACCAAGTAGCTTTACAAACCTAAAATTAGGTATTTAATAAGACAAATAGAGAGAAGTAAACACTTAGATTTTAGTGCTTAATTGAAATTTATCCCTTTGCAGGTTTGGATGTAGTTCTAACACTATTTTCAGCAAGTTTTGCAGCAGGTTTTTCATAAACATCCTTTATGATTTGGCGCAAATCTGGAATTACCGTTCTTGCCAATCTAGAGTTACTGTTGAATAGCACACAGATTCCCAAATCATCTTCGGGATATACCGCAATTTCATTCCTAAAGTTGTTTACGCTACCGCCATGGTGCCAAATCGTTTTTTTGACCTGGGAAATTTCGTCCGAAAATTTATGGATTCGCCATCCAAAACCATAGTAGGATTTTTTATGTCCAGGCCATCCGTGGTAATACTTGTTTCTTCCAGGTATTTCAATAAACGGCTCAAAAGCCCGAACAAATTCTGACTGACCCATTACCTCTGGGTTATGACCTAATAAAAAACGCATCCATTTACCCATATCGTGTGCGCTCGCATTTATTCCGCCAGCTGCAATGGCATTGAAATAACTATTTGAAAGTGATAATGTTCTCCATCCCCGTTTTCTTTTAGCATGTGGCAAGGCTACATTTTCCCTATCGGATAGCGTCTTATAATCTGTTGAAACGGAACACATACCCAAGGGCTTAAATATCCGATTGTATAGCCCCGTTGCCAAATCTTGACCTGTTGTTGCCTGCGCTATTTCTCCGGAAAGGGCGAAGAGGGCATTCTGATAACTGTACTGTAAACCTGGTTCGCTTACAGGCGTTACCTCATGAAAACGGGCGGCGATTGTTTTTAAGGGTAAATCTGCCTCCACCAAGTTGGTAAAACTATGGTAAGGCGCTCCGGTACTATGTGAGAGTATATGAGAAAGATTAATTTTATTGGTATTGATGCTATCTCCAAACCTGAATTCAGGCAAGTAATCCATTACCTTATCCTCCCAATTTACTTTCTTTTCATGTTCCAAATTGGCCATATAGACTCCTGCGAAGCCTTTGGAAAGTGACCCTAGCCTAAATACGGTTTCTCCATCTACACGTGCAGAAGAACCAGCACCCCTTTTCCCATATCCTTCAGATACTATAATGGCACCATCTTTCACAATACTTACTCCCGCACCAACAATTTTTCCCGAAGCTATGGCATTTTTAAAATAGGATTGGAGCGCATTACTTAGTTCTCGTTGTTTAACGGCATCCGGTAGCGTCTCCTTTAAACCTTCTATGCCATTCGTAACATTTACTAGACTTTTTTTGGACGAGTCAAGGTCTTGACCAGGTTTGCTTGCACTTGAAATGGTTATGAAAAGGATAAGTAAAACAAGTAAATCTCCTACAAAGATTTTGAATCGATGCACGGGTGGAGTAGCCATAGCTTTAGAGAATAAATGCATAAAATTCGGGACGTAATGCATATATAACGGATGAAATGCATGTTTTGGTATAAATTCCACCTGCTTTTAACATCTTTCACTACACAAGGAGTAAGGTAATAAAAAAATTCTTGAAACCGACTATCCCCGACCCCCCTCTTTTCAACATCATCGTCATAGATTATATTTATAATACAAATCTAAAGGAGGCAAGCCATAGGGGTATTTCGCCGGTTTCATTTTGGCCTTGGGGCCAAAAACCGTCCCGCACGTGCGGGATTATATTTTGCCT
>CAJQMW010000438.1 GCA_905479535.1 uncultured Maribacter sp.
TTTAAGAAAAATGTCGGGTCTAAATATCCCGATTTACCAATCAATAATTCATCATGGGCCACAACTTCGGGATCCAGCCATACGAATAGATGATTCATGTGTAACACGGAAAGTACCAAAATCACGAAGACAATAATACCACCGGGCACTAAATACGCGGTAATCCCTTCCATGACCCTAAACAATAACGGCGACCATCCGGCCTGAGCGGCTCTTTGAACGGCATAGAATGCCAGAACACCCAAGGCAATCATCATAAAAAAGAATGCTGCCACATATAAAGCGGCCCAAGGCTTATTTTGCAACTGATGTAACAAATGCTCATCGTGCGAAGTTCCATGTTCCTCACCGAGTTCCGCAACAGCCCCATGTCCTTGGTCATCCATATGAGCGGCTTCTTCGCCATGCGCATCATCGTGACTTGCGGCGACCATTGCCTTTGCCTCTTCTACGGTACCGGGTGCAGCAAGAAAACCCCAACCAATACCCAATACACCAACCACCATTAAGATAATGGAGCCTATTTTAAGTCTATTCGAGAATGTATACATACCTTTCGCTTCCTATTATTTCGTTAAATCTTCTTTCAGTTTCATCACATATTCGGACACCTGCCACATTTCTTTAGTATCCATCTGAGATGCGTAGGAACCCATAGAGTTCAAACCATATTGTAGGGTATGATACGTAGTTCCTACAGCAATGTTACGTCCTACATCATCAAAGCTTGGCACACCTAATATCTTCTCTCTCTTCACCAAGGTTCCCTGGCCGTTCCCATTTGCTCCATGACAAATAGCGCAGTAGATATCATACATCTCCTTTCCTTTGGCCAAATTTTCTTCTACAGCTATAGAATCTAAGGGGCTAGCATTTAGTCTTGCCAATTCCTTTCCTTCAGGAGTATTCTCAAAACCATAAGGAAGCCAACCTCTATTGATGGTATTCGCCGGTGGCACCAACGCCTCGGACTGATTTGGTAAAAAATCTGCCTCGCCATATGTTTCATACCCCACCGGCTCATACATGTCCGGCATATATTGATAATTAGGTTTACTATCATCTTGGCAAGCTACAAAAGCAAGTGCCAAGCATGTTATAATCCCTATTTTCTTAAAACTGTTCATATTTAATGACTGTTTTTTTCTGATATGTTAATTTCAACTGCTCCGGTACCCATTAATAAATCCTTTAATTCCTGCTCATTATTATGGATTTCAATTTCCATTAAAAAGTGGTCATCCGTTGTTCGTGCATCTGGATTTTCCGCATTTTTAAAGGGCCATAGCCTACTGCGCATGTAAAAAGTCATAACCATTAAATGCGCTGCAAAAAACACGGTCAGCTCAAACATAATAGGCACAAATGCGGGGCAGTTTTCCAAATAACTAAAGCTGGGCTTACCACCAATATCCTGTGGCCAATCCTCGATCATCATATAGTTCATCATAACAATGGAAACAATCAACCCTACGCATCCATACATAAAAGACGTTATGGCAATACGTGTTGGAGCTAGTCCCATAGCTTTGTCCAGTCCATGGACCGGAAAAGGACAATATACCTCCCCAATATGATGTTTAGCTGCTTTCACCTTCTTAACGGCAAGCATCAGCACATCATCATCGTCGTAAAAAGCATGTATAACTTTAGATGCCATAATTATCTTTTGTTATTTAATAAAATTGTTGCCTGTCCTGCCCAATCATCACGCTGTGCCCTCCCCGGGAAAGAACCTGTAATGGAATCCAACAAGTCATATTCCACTGTGGTCATCCTAGCAACTTGGGCAAACGTGTAGATTCCTATCTCGTTCAGGGTTGACTCCATTTGCGGGCCAATACCCTTAATTTTTTTCAAGTTATCAGGCTTCTGTTTTGCTGGGTCAAAGGTGCCAACTGCACTAAGTAAATCTGAAACGCCTATTTTATCCCCGGCGGCCGGAACCACCTCTCCCATAACCACATCATCGGTAATAGGCTCCCTAACTTCTACCCTAGTAGTGCTTAATTGATATAGAGGTTGTCCTGCATCCCTTAATTTCTTGTACTTTTCCCCGGAGGATTTTAAAATAGATTTTACCTCTGCCTGTGCTATGACAGGGAATGTTCTGGAATATAACAGGAACAGTACAAAGAAGAATCCTATAGTCCCAATAAAAATACCGACATCCACAAAGGAAGGGGAGAACATGGTCCAAGAAGATGGCAAATAATCCCTATGCAAAGAGGTTACAATAATCACAAATCTTTCAAACCACATCCCGATGTTAACGACGATCGAGATAAAGAAGGAGAACATGATACTAGTTCTAAGCTTTTTGAACCACATAAATTGCGGAGAGAAAACGTTACACGTCATCATCGTCCAATAAGCCCACCAATAGGGGCCTGTGGCCCTGTTCAAAAAGGCGTATTGCTCATATTCCACACCGGAGTACCATGCCATGAACAATTCCGTAATATAGGCAGTACCAACAATTGAACCCGTAATCATGATGACGATGTTCATTAATTCGATATGCTGCACGGTAATGTAAGCCTCCAAGCTACACACCTTTCTCATAATAATGAGCAAGGTATTTACCATCGCGAAGCCGGAAAAAACGGCCCCGGCAACAAAATAGGGCGGAAAAATGGTCGTATGCCATCCGGGTATTACCGAAGTGGCAAAGTCAAAAGATACAATGGTATGTACTGAAAGTACCAAAGGTGTGGCCAAACCAGCCAACACCAAGGAAACTTCCTCGAACCGTTGCCAATCCTTTGCACGACCGCTCCATCCAAAACTCAATAAACTGTATATCTTTTTCTGGAAAGGCAAAACGGCCCTATCACGGATCATGGCAAAATCAGGCAACAAACCTGTCCACCAGAATACCAGTGACACCGACAAATACGTTGATATCGCAAATACGTCCCATAACAAGGGCGAATTGAAGTTTACCCACAAAGAACCGAATTGGTTCGGGATGGGAAGAACCCAATAGGCCAACCAAGGACGGCCCATGTGAATGATAGGAAACAGACCTGCTTGAATTACCGAGAATATCGTCATCGCCTCTGCAGAACGGTTTATCGCCATTCTCCATTTCTGACGGAACAATAAGAGTACCGCA
>CAJQMW010000439.1 GCA_905479535.1 uncultured Maribacter sp.
CGATCAATACGTCCGGGGGGGCGAGGTTTGGTGATATGCGTTCAACCGTTGCGGTAAGTAAGGAGTACAATTTTGACCTTCTTATGAAAACCAAGCATAATCTCACACCGGATATAAACGTGAACACAACATTGGGTTTTAACTTCAATAACAGAAAAAGAGCCACATCATCCATAAGATTGACCCCGTTTGTGGTGGATTCCAGGCAACCTATTTCAGATTTGAACCCGGATGATGCTTCCACAAGCTGGAGCAGGAATTTACGTCAGATCCGTACCAATAGAGGTTATGCGCTTGTTAATTTTGGCTTGTTCGACCAATTGTTCATCAATGCATCTGCCTCTTTGGAGGCATCTTCTACCATTGAAGGAGCGTTCTTTTATCCTTCCGTGGATATGGCATGGCAGTTCAGCGACCTTTTTGAAAGTGACGAACAATTTTTCGGCAAATTGAGGGCGTCATGGGGAAAAGTCGGGATACAACCAGGACCTTATCGCTTCGAGACACTTGCAACGACCAATTTCCAAGATTTTGGCGGTGTTTTTGAGGTTTCGGATGTTCGTGGCAACCGTAACCTTAGGCCAGAAATAAAGACGGAATACGAAATTGGTGCCGACCTGCGATTTTTCAGAAATAGACTGAACCTGGGAGTGACCTATTATGAAAATGAAATAGACGACATTCTGTTTGAGGTCAAGACCAATCCCAGCTCAGGATTCAACAATAGCTACCGAAATGCGGGAATCATAGAAAACAAAGGTTGGGAAGTGGACCTGACCGCAAAAATCATTGACAAAGAAGATTTTAAATGGTCGTTCAACTCAAATTTCAACAATAATGAAAACCTGGTCGTAGATATCTTCGGGGCGGAGACCGTGGATATCGGGGGCACTTCCAAAGCGGTCAAAGGGTTTCCTATGAGTTCCTTTTGGTTGCCGGCTTCAGTTCTTAATGAAGATGGCACCCGTGCCCTAGACGAAAACGGCTTTCCGGAAGTGGATACCGAAAGACGGGTAATCGGTGACCCGAATCCCGATTGGAGGGGCGGTGCCGGAATGCAATTCAACTTTAAAGGCTTTGATTTCAGTTTTCTCTTTGAGCATTCGCAGGGCGGGGATTTCATCAACCGTGGAAGAATTGTAATGTACGGTTTCGGTACGCATGCCGATGTCGGAAACGAAGTCACTCTGACGGAAGACCTTGTCAACGTCAACGGTGATGTGTTTGCTACAGGAACGACGGTAAGGGGAAATATTGCCGACTTCGGTGCCGGTAATGTATTGCTCGATGAATCCTTTTATAGAACACGTGGTGGGGGTCTGGGGTTCAACAAACTCAACGACCTTTATATTGAGGATGCCACATGGACCAAACTTCGGAACGTAACCTTAGGATATACGTTCGATAGAAACAGGTACAAAAACTTTCCCCTGAAAAGCTTAAGAATAGCTTTGACGGGTAGGGACCTTATTTTGTGGACGGACATCGTAGGCTCTGACCCCGAAACCAGCTATTATGGTATAAGCAATGCCTCCGGGATGGACTATTTTACCAACCCCTCTACGCGCTCTGTACTTTTTAACCTAACGGCTACCTTTTAAACCACGAACCCAAAAACAATATAAAATGAAAACAACACATAAAAATCATATCATCCTATTACTATTTTTCGCCTCCCTTTTTATGGGATGTGAAGAATTGGTGGATGGTATTAACGAAAACCCCAACAACTTTACCTTGGAAGAGTTGGAACCGGGCCTATTTTTGAACGGGGCCGAGTTGAATCTTATCGATATCCTGCTGGATGATTTCAATAGAATGGCAGGATACTGGTCTGGCCAGCTCATTGGTTTTGACCAAACGGAATTGGAACGGTACAACTATAATGTAACGTTTACCGACTTCAACTGGGATGGCTACCAAGAAGTTTTGACCCCGTTAAAGGAAATTAGGGAACGAGCACCCGACAATAATAGGTACCAAGGAATTACCAGGGTACTTGAAGCCCAACTTGTTGGAAACTATGCCTCTTTATATGGCGATATCCCTTATTCGAATGCTTTGTTGGAGATTGACAATCCCGAGTTTGATGGCCAGGCGGAAGTATTCGATTCGTTACAGTCCCTATTGGATGTAGCCATCAGCAACCTGTCCAACGTCACCCCTCAAGATGTGGTCTTGGAGGATTTTCTGTTCAATGGCAACGCAACAAAATGGTTACAGTCCGCTTGGACTTTGAAGGCCAGGTTTTATATGCTGACCCGGCAATATGATTTGGCCTATGCAGCGGCACAGAACGGAATAGCATCACAGGACAACAGTATGATCTTTGTTCCCTTGGATCTTGAGGACGTGACCAGCACAAAAAACAAATTTTGGATATTGCTTAACAACACGCCTAGTGTGGGAACTGGAAACAGTTACCTTGTCCAGCTTTTGGATCCGTCCAGTGGTATTTCGAGAAACAATACAAAAACCGATGAAACTGCCAGGTTACGGTACTATACCATCAACGAGAACGACCCCGACGGTAATTTGGGTATCGCCAATGAACTGGAACCACAACCCTTGATCACCTATAAAGAGAATATATTGATCTTGGCCGAGGCCGGTGCCCGTACCCAAGGTTTCAATGTCGGTCTGGGCCATCTGAACTCATGGCGGTCCCAACTGGCCACTGGTGATTTTTTCAATGCCAGTGTTGCGGGGGAACCCATTTTATACGACGCCTACACCGGTGCTGATTTTGGCCCGGGCGGTATAGAAAACCCTGACAATATAGATACGGACACTGCATTACTTCGTGAGATTGTAGAAGAACGATACGTAACGGGCTTTACCACCTTCATGCCGTTCGACGATGCCAGAAGGTTGCGTAGGGAGAATGCCGTGGCGGTACCTTTTCCAAATAAT
The DNA here is from genome assembly GCA_905479535.1 of uncultured Maribacter sp. Taxonomy (GTDB): domain Bacteria; phylum Bacteroidota; class Bacteroidia; order Flavobacteriales; family Flavobacteriaceae; genus Maribacter. The sequence continues at coordinate 2,914 of CAJQMW010000439.1, forward strand.
ACAACCACCGCCCCAGGAAGGGTAGAACGGTTTTTGTACCCAGAGGATGAAGTTCTAGCCAACACAAGCGTGCCAGATGATCCAGGTCTTTTTGCGCCAAATCCCATTAATCAATAATAAATATCAATTTTCTTAAAATTAAATTCAATGAAAAAGCAAGTAAAAAATTTTATGCTACTAATGTTTACCCTTTGTGCTGTATCCCTTGGTAATGCCCAAGAGAAATCGACAGAATTCGAGGTATTGGGCAACTGCAATGGCTGCAAAAAACGTATCGAGAAAGCAGCTAACTCAATAGAAGGTGTGGCCAGCGCCTCGTGGAACAAGGACAGCAAAATAATAGAGGTGGCGTATGATTCGGAAAAGACCTCATTGGAAGATATATCCAAGGCCATAAACGAAGTAGGCCACGATACAAAATTTGGGAAAGCAAGCGATAGCGCCTATGATGCCTTACCGGGCTGTTGCCAGTATGATAGGGAAGGTCCTGATAATTCAAAAGCTTCCAAAGAAGAGGCCGTAGCTTCTTTTAGTTTTATGGTTTCCGGTAATTGCGGTATGTGCAAAAAACGTATTGAAAAAGCGGCCAAAGGCGTGACGGGCGTAATCGAAGCGAACTGGGATAAAGAGACCAAGGTTGTCAATATCAAGGTTTCGGATGAAAGCACGACAAGGGATATGGTTTCGGAAGCAATCTCCGGTGTAGGCCACGATACCGAATTTCATAAGGCCGAAGCGTCAATATATAATGACTTACCGGGCTGTTGCCAGTATGATAGGGTGCAATAAACATTTTAAACTTAGGGCTGTTCGCATTATTCGAATCATGACAGGACCGGATTGGAAGAAAAATTTAGCGTTAGTTTTCCTTGTTTGAGTTAGTCGATCCCGTTCTGGGTCAATAATGTTAGAACAGCCCTTTTTATCACAAAAGGATGGTCGAAGAAAAAACAACTGCCCTTGAAACCTATTTCCAGGGTTTTAGAAGGGATATCATAGGGGTTACCCATGAAATAGAGACCCCATATGGAAAAAAACCGCTGGTCTACGCGGATTGGATCGCCAGCGGTCGGCTCTACGCCCCGATAGAGGATATCATGCGCAACAGCATCGGACCTATGGTCGGCAATACCCATTCGGAAAGCTCGCAAACCGGTAAATTGATGACCCATTTGTATGAAACGGCCAAGCAGCTTATTAAGGGGCATGTGAATGCATCAGACGAAGATGTCATCATTACGACGGACACGGGCATGACCGGTGTTCTCTGTAAGTTTCAACGGATTCTAGGTCTTAAGGTTCCCGAAAAACTTTCGCATTTGTTGGAAATATCCGAAAGCGAACGTCCCGTAGTTTTTCTGACCCATATGGAGCATCACTCCAATCAAACCACTTGGCTGGAGACCATTGCAGATGTGGTGGTTCTGGAACCTTCGGAAGGATTGTTCGTAGATGCGAAAAAGCTTGAACAACAACTGGATAAATATAAGGACCGCAAATTAAAAATAGGCTCCTTTACCGCCTGCTCGAATGTAACCGGGGTAAGTGCCCCCTACTACGAACTGGCAGAGATCATGCATGAACACGGCGGATTTTGCTTCGTGGATTTTGCGGCCTCCGCACCCTACGTCGATATGGATATGCATCCCAAAAAAGAATCCCAAAGGTTGGATGCCATCTTCTTTTCGCCCCATAAATTCCTGGGAGGTCCCGGAAGTTCCGGTGTCTTGGTCTTTAGTAAAAACCTATACAAAAACCGTATCCCCGATAATCCCGGTGGAGGAACGGTAACCTGGACCAATCCTTGGGGCGGACATCATTTTTTTGAGAGTGTCGAGGCCCGTGAAGACGGTGGTACGCCCGGATTTCTCCAAACCATGAGAACGGTGTTGGCAATTAAGTTGAAGGAAAAAATGGGAGTTGAAAAAATCCGCCAACGCGAAAATGAATTGGTACGCAAATGTTTTGAAGGACTTCATAAAATTAGGGGAATACAAATATTG
>CAJQMW010000440.1 GCA_905479535.1 uncultured Maribacter sp.
TTTCCAAATACTGGCCCATGGGTATGGTGCGTCCTACAAAAAAGGATTTTGGGGTAATGATCATTTCTGCCATACCCACTTCTTGGTTGATCAACTCGTTTTTTAAGGAGTTCTCTTCCGGTTTCAATGGAATGAGCCCGAGTTTAAATTCTAAAATCAGTTTATCCACCTCTGCCGTTTCGCCTTTTACGGTAATGATATCATGGTACCGTAGCTCGGTATTTCGTTTTGGAAATTCCACGTAAGGTGGTGTTCCTTTGAGCACCTTGGGATGCCTACGCCTTAAGCGCACAATGGATACATTATAGGTTTTCTCAAAATCCCAGTCCCCAATTTTGGTATTGAGGAGCTGCGACATAGAACGGATACGCAAGCGATACATATTATCTCCTATGCTGTATTCTTCTATCCATTTGTGCATTTCTGAATCGATATTGATCGGACGGTTTTCTGTTTTATGTTCGGGTAAGAGTTTATAACCAACATATCTAAAGTATAGGATAGCGATTATTAAAAGGGGCAGACCTATGAGTGCAAACTCAAAAAACGAAAAGCTTTCCATACCTTGTTCCAAAAGGGCATTACTGACGATAATATTCGGTGGCGTGCCCGTTAATGTCAATAAACCCCCCGTATTGGAGCCAAATGCTACTGGCATAAGTAGTTTTGAGGGTAGGGTACCCGCGTTCCAGGCAGCGGAAACGGTTACCGGAAGTAGGGCTGCGACCGTACCGGTATTACTTACAAAACCTGAAAGCACACTAGAACCCAAAGTGACCAAAACCAGAAGTCCCGGAATGCTTTTCCCCGCCCATGCAACAAATTTTTGACCTGCCAGAGCGGTCCATCCGGTTCGTGACAAACCTTCACCGATGATAAATAACGCGGCAATCATAATTACGGTGGGGTTACTGAAGCCGCTTAAGGTTTCCGTTAGGTCTATAATTCCGGCAAGGTAGAGTGCTAACATCGAAATCAACGCCACAACATCTGGCGGAAATTTTCCCCAAACGAAAAGGGCTACGGTAATGGTCAAAATAATGGATACTTCCAGCATAGTAGCAAATCTGATAAAAGAGGTCAGTCAATAGCAAGAATTGGCACTTTTGAATGCAGCGTTAAAAGTTGCGTAAGTTTTCCTTTGGACGGTGTAGATTTCTTCGCATGATTCATTGGAAGAATCGCTATGAGATCAATATTTTTCTCAGAGGCGTAGGAAAGTATTCCTTCCACGACATCCGCGTTCCGGATAAAAGTGTGGTCAGCATAAAAATTTTCAAGATAATAGGCCAGCTTATTTTCATTTTCTGCATTAATATTGGAACAGCCATAGGATTCTGGAGTGTTTTCAATGGTAACCACATGCACTGGTGCGTTAAATTTTCTAGCGACATCAAGTAATACAGCCAATGATTTATGGTTTTCTATCTCCTCCTTACCAACTACAAGGGCAATATTCTTCATCCTGAATTTTTCCAGACCGTATGGGGTAACAAATATTGGGCAATTGGACTGCAAGACCATTTTGGAAGTGTTGGTCAACCATGTGTCCTCATCGCCCATGGTTCCAAAAGTCCCCATCATTACAATAGCTACTTGCTCCGTTCTTTGGATTTCCATTAAGGCTTGCGTCAAATTACCGGAGGCCGGTACCCATTCCATCCTATCCTTCATCTTATACTGATTTACAATTTTTTCAAAGGCCCCCGTAAGCACATCCACTTTGGGATCTTCAGCGATATATGCCAAAAGAATCTTCATTTGCTTGTTTTTTCCAACAAATTCAACGGCGTAATCCAGGGCTTTTTTGGAGGTTCTTGAAAAATTGAAGGATACCAGGATTGTTGAAATTTTATGCATGGTATACGTATCTTTAAGGGTTTCCACAGTAAAGTTATAACGATGCTTAGAAGAGAAACATGACGTAGGTCATCTTTTGCTCAGATAGGTCGGATTAATTTTGAAATCGCCATGGAACACAATTGGAAAACATTGCTCAACTGAAGCAAAATGGGCTGAATGCGACATTATTAAATTAGTATTATCAAAACGTTAAGTCATTTTATTAGGTATCGGTAAAACCATTTCGAACTTTTACTTTTCTGATAGCGAAACCAAGTTGAATGGTTAGATAGAGAACGAATAGTATAAAAAAAGGATAACTATGGATGTAGTGGCAGGAATCGATATAGGGGGCACCAAAACCAAAATAGGTCTTGTTGACAAAAAAGGGGACGCTCAGGAACAAATTTTCTTTAGAACCCGGGAGTACACGAATTTGGACGATTATCTAGATAAAATACGGGACAGTATAGAAGGTTTGAAAACAAAAAGCAGTATTCCTGTTAACGTAATCGGTTGTGGCATAGGTGCGCCCAATGCATCCAGCAGAAATGGCACTATTGAGAACGCCGCCAATCTTCTCTGGAAGGGAAAGTTGCCCATAGTAAAAAAAATGCAGGAACGGCTGGATGTGCCTACACGGATCATGAACGATGCCAGTGCCGCCGCCCTTGGCGAAATGCTGTTCGGAAACGCAAAGGAAATGACCGACTTTATTGTTATCACTTTAGGAACGGGCTTCGGGGCAGGTATTGTTGCCAACGGCCAATTGATAGATGGTTATGACGGTTTTGCGGGAGAATTGGGGCATGTGGACATGACTATGGGTGATGGCAGGTTAACTGGATTGGGCGTAAAGGGTGGATTGGAAGCCTATGTTTCCGCTACCGGTCTTAAACGCACCATTTTGTTTATGATGAGTAAATACATGAACCAAAGTCGGTTCAGGGATATCGCCTACAACGATTTGCATGGTGAGGAGATTACCAAGGCTGCAGAAGAGGGAGATTTTATCGCCTTGAAGGCCTTTGATCATACCGCAAACATTATGGCCCTGGCCTTGGCCAATTTTACCGCGTTTTCACAGCCCGAAGCTTTCTTTTTGATGGGCGGTCTTGTCAATAGCGGCAAATGGATCTTGGATCCATTGAAAACGTATTTCGAGGATTACCTGTTGGAAGTGTATAAGGGAAAGGTAAAACTAATGCAATCAGGAATGCCCGGTAAGACCGCGGCCATCTGCGGAGCGGCGGCACTGATTTGGGAAAATCACCGGTAAATGGTTGAATTGAACAGAATGTCATTGACCAATAACGTATGCTATTTTGTTAAGTACAAATCCGTTTTTAATTGGATTTTTGCGCTTACCATGTTTCATATAACGGCTCAAGATAAAGTGACCACAGCGTGGGGCAACCAGCCCTTAAAATGGAACTTGAGCGAATCTGGGAACCATTGGATGGCTTTTCATACCTATGGGCAATTTTGGAGCCGTTTTACCGAAAACAATCCCGGTAGTTTAGTATCCGAAGAACCGCAAACCACTACCTTCGATATTTCCGTACGTCGTTTTCGCTTGGGTCTTCAAGCACAGTTAACGGATCGGTTGTTCGTTTATTCGCAGTTAGGCATCAACAATTTAAATTACCTATCCCCCAGGGGTACGCCAACGGACCTTTTGGATGCCTATGCAGAGTACACATTCTCCGAAGAAATAGCCATCGGTGCAGGTAAGACAGCGTGGACGGGGCTTTCCCGATATTCCGCTCCCAATACTTCAAAATTACTGACACACGACTTGCTCTTATCGGCTTTGCCGACAGCGGATGAAACCAACGACCTGATTCGAAAATTGAGCGTTTACACCAAAGGCAAAATTGGGAGCTTGGACTATCGTATGGTTTTTTCCAAACCATTTTCACCAACGAACAGCCCTAATTTTGAAACGGAGTTGACAGAAGACGTAGCAAAGTTTACGGATAAAAATACAGGTAACATTTACTCAGGATACGTAAAATGGGAATTTATGGATGAAGAATCAAATAAAATACCCTTTTCCGACGGTACTTATTTAGGTGGGAAAAATGTTTTTACCCTAGGTCTGGGGGCAGAGCTTCAAAACAATGCATTGGCATCCTTACAAAATGGAGAAACCCGTTTTCATGACTTACGGCTTTTGGCCGTCGATGCATTTTTGGACATGCCTTTGCAGGATAGAACTAGTGCTGTTCTTACCTTTTATGCGGCATATTTTAACTATGATTTTGGCCCTAACTACATTCGTAATACCGGAGTAAACAATCCAATTGCCGATATCGATATAGAACAGGTTTCTTTCAACGGACCTGGAAATGCCTTCCCTGTCGTAGGCACGGGAGATTCTTTTCATACACAATTGGGCTATCTTTTTCCGTATTTGGATAAGGCACGAAAACTGGGGCGTTTACAGCCCTATTTTTCATTTCAATATTCAAATTTTGAGAGCCTGAGCGACCCTATGGCCTATTACGATATAGGTGTTAATTGGTACCTAAAAGAACATTTGTCAAAATTCTCGATCAATCTGCGCAACAGGCCTATTTATAGTTCTTTGCCCCAAGGGGCGGTTTTGGAAGATCGAAAATGGTCTGCCGTAGTGCAATACATTATACGATTGGAATGAGACGGTACACCCTACTTTTTCTCTTTTGTTACTTCACAATGTCCAATTTGGCGATAACCGGGCTGTATGCACAAAATGAAATGGGCAATTCCAAATTGCGGTTTTATCTTGATGAGGACAATGATAAAGACCGATGGCTGCAATTCAGTTCTTTTGTTCAGCTTTGGGGGCGCGTTACGGAAAATAATGCAGGAACAACTGTAAATAGCATCCCGGAGGATGTTACTTACGATATTTCCATCCGCCGTTTCCGGTTGGGACTGGGCGCGCAACCCGTTAAAAATTTGTATACATTTTTCCAATTAGGCGTCAACAACCTAAATTACCTATCGCCCAGAGGAACTTCAATCGATTTATTGGATGCCTATGTACAATATGAATTTTCACCTTTTCTCGCCGTTGGCGGCGGCAAGTCTTTTTGGAACGGACTTTCCCGTTATACTTCGCCGAGTACGTCCAAACTTATGGGGTATGACTTGAATTTTGTGGCCAGCCCTACGCTAGATAGTACAGATGACCTCATTAGAAGGTTGAGTGTTTATG
>CAJQMW010000441.1 GCA_905479535.1 uncultured Maribacter sp.
TGCGTCTTCCGGTCTTAATTAAAAAGTACATTAAACAAAATGCCAAAGTGGTTGCATTCAATGTAGACCCTCTGTTCAACAATTCTGTAGACGGATTGATGTATATTAAAATTGCCGATTTACCCGAAAGTACCGTTAAACCGGTAATGGAAGAATTTCAAGCAGAACTGGAACGAAAATTAGCCGAGACACATGTGCAGGTTAAGGAGAAAGAATCCTAATCGATTCCAACTGTACTACTCCTGCGCTCAAACAAAATATTATCCTTCCATTCTCCTGCCAGTTTGCCAACCCGTTCGCGTTTTCCAATATACCTAAAACCGACTTTCTCATGAAGTTTTATGCTTCCTTTGTTCTCTGGAAAAATACCGGATTGCAGGGTCCAGATGCCTTCCGTTTCACTTGTGGAAATTAATCTGTTCATTAATAATTCTCCCAAACCCATACCTCTACTTTTTTGCCCAATATAAACACTGACCTCTGCCACGCCTCCATATACGCATCTGCTGGAAACTGGTGAAAGTGCGGCCCAACCTATTATTTCGCCATTGCTATCAGCGACAAACCTACAAGTTTTTAGATGGGCGGCGTCCCATGATTCATATGAAGGGACGTCGGTTTCAAAAGTTGCAAACCCTGTGGCGATCCCTTCTGCATATATTTTTGAAACAGTATCCCAATCATGGGTTTTCATAGGTCTTACTTCTATTTTTGATACTATTTAATCTATAAATTCCCCGACGGCTTTGCCTACGGGGTTTCCGATTTACCTCCCTTTTGGGGAGGTCGGAATTGCCTTTTCGCTCCCGACGGTTCGGGACCGGGTGGGGCAAATGTAATCCCGCACGTGCGGGACGGTTTTGGCCCCAAGGCCAAATGAAACCGGCGAAATACCCCTATGGCTTGCCCCGGGGATAATCGGTTTCAAGATTTTTTTTATTTTTATCAAAGGCTTTTAAACCAGTCTTGGAATAGGTGACCGACTAAAAATACCTCTTTTTGCTCACCGTTTATTGAGCTTATAAAGCTCATAATCAATAAAAACAATCCAAACAACCATCCGATTAAATTAATAAAAGGAATAAAAGAAACTACAAAAAAGACTAAGAATATTCCAAGGGTTTGCCTAATGTAAAAAGATCCGATCTCTGTTTTATTGCTGCTATTCATGATAATAGCAATTATCCATCCGATAAAAGTCACATGAGCAATTATAGCTATAGTTTTGCCACTATCCGGATTACTGGAGTCAAAGGTTTTCTTTACATCCTCTTTAAAATCTTTTGCGGCTTCCTCAGCTTTATCCCCAAATTCATTGGCTTTTTTCTTTGTATCCGCAGAAAACTCCTTTGCCTTTTCCTTGGCGTTGTCAAAAGCCTCCTCGGCTTTATCTCCAAAATCTTTGGTTTCTTCTTTTCCTTTATCAAAGGAGTCCTTGGCTTTATCCCCTAAATTTTCAGCCTTCTTTTTAGCATTTTTCATGGCCTCATCGGCCTCGTCTCCCAAATCTTTATTTTCTTCTGACATGTTCTTTGTTTTTGGTGGTTAAAATCTACCTAAATGTAACAAATAATTCGTTAGTTATAAAAACGCTTTATCAACAGGTTCCCAGAGCTCTAGCTTGTTTCCATCCGGATCTAATATCCATCCGAATTTACCATAATCATATTCCTCTATTTCACCCACAAGGGTTACTCCTTCTTTCTTTAGTACAGCTAAAAGTTCAACTAAATTATCGACCCTAAAATTCATCATGAATGATGATTTACTGGGTTCAAAATACTTCGTATCATCTTTCATTGGGCTCCATTGGGTGGAACAATCGTTTCCCTCTTTGTCTTTCCACCAAAAAGTACAACCATATTGGTTGGTATTAAGTCCTAAATGATTTTTATACCAGTCCTTAAGTTTGTCGGGTTCTTTGGTCTTAAAAAAAACCCCGCCTAATCCTGTCACCCTGTTTTTCATAATATTTTATTTGTTGATGTTTTATTGAATTGATCTATACGTTACAAATCACCTTGGCAACTAAGTCATACCCCTTAAAGTTATGGATTTGAAGGCAATATTTATCAGTGATATGGTTTCAATCAATTAATATAAAGGAGAAGCATTATTATTGTTCGAAACTTTAGTTTCGTGAAACGTTCGTTTTACAGAACTACCTCATATTCCTGTCCTGAAAAATTCATGATTTAGCACTTGTTTTATTTTGACGACTTCTTCTTTGAATTTTTTTTCTTCATTCTGATTACTCATTTGAAAGCCATGAAAACCCAATTGCGATAATTACAATTTCTCCAACAGCATAAACCATATTACTCACAGTCGGCAAGACAGGTTTACTAAATCTATTTTCAGTAAGGATTAACTAATTCTTAAATCTAAATAATTCCCCGACGGCTCTGCCTCCTTTCCGGTTCACCTCTCCTCTTGCATCCGACGTGCGTAGCGAGAGGAATGCACAAGGTCGGAACTGCATTTTCGCAGTTGCGGGTGAGGCAAAATATAATCCCGCACGTGCGGGACGGTTTTTGGCCCCTTTGGCCAAAATGAAACCGGCGAAATACCCCTATGGCTTGCCTTTGGGATAGTCAGTTTCAAGAATTTTTTTATTAGAATTTAATCTTCGGTTTCTAAAATTTCCGTTCATTGTTTGTCGTTGCGCTTATCCGGTCGGACCAAGCTGCCCGCCACCATCGCCAAACAGCTTACCAACAACCCATAAATAGTTGCATCTACCCTTGTTTCAAATAGGTAGCATAAAAACCAAACCGACCCACCCAAAATTATGGCCGACCATGCTCCAAAAACTGAAGCTTTCTTCCAAAATAGACCAAAGGTAAAAGGTACGAATATGCATACGAGCAACGGGGCCAAAGAGGCAACGACCAATTCCACGATATCCAAGTCGCTAAAAGCAAAATAACAAGAGACCATTGCCACCAATATCACACTTAACCGCGTGAACAAAAGCAATTTTTTATCGGTCATATTTGACAGGTTGGGCTTGATCAAGTTCTCGCCGATAACGGTGGCAGGTGCCAACATAGCACCACTTGAGGTACTGAGTATGGCGGAAATCAACGCCCCGTAAAACAAAATCTGTAACGGCATGCCGGCATATTGTGAGACCATGGAAGGGATGATGGCCTGACCGGCATCCAATAGCATAAGTTCTGGATGCAGGTGGGCTGCACCTAATGCGATAACCATGGGTACAGTTGCAAAAACCATCAAAAGAAAAGCTGCCAGATACGAACCGCTCACGGCTGCTTTTACGGACTTTGCCGAAAAAACACGTTGGTACACTTCTTGAGCCGGAATTGCCCCTAACATTACTGCCAATATAGTCGCTATATATTCGGACCAATTGTGGAGACCTTGTTGGGGAAATGGCGAAAAAAATGAGCTTGGTTTATCAGCGAACAAGGGCGCGATACCTCCCGTTTGGTCAAGGATATTAACAAGTAGAAAGAGTAAACCGATGACAATGAGGATACTTTGTAACATATCGGTGTACGAAACCGCCCACATGCCCCCAATGTAAGTATAGAGCACCACTATAGAAGCACCCAGCAAAATGCCGTAATCCACTTGGATTCCGAGAACGGATTGAAATAGGTAGGCCAGCGCGACAAACTGTGCCGCGATCCAATGGGGATAGGCAAGAATGAGGATGACCGAAACGGCCGAATCCAGTTTTTTGTTATACCGTATGCGAAAGAAATCACCTATGGTAACAATATTCATCAGGTATAACTTCTTGGCATAAAAATAACCTACCAGTAACAGGCAAATAAAGCCAGATACGATAAGTGCCACAAATGAAGAAATTCCGTTGGCCACAAAATAACTGGGATTCCCCATAACGAAGCTGGAACCGAACCAGGTGGCGAAAATGGTAACCCCTACAAAGGAAGTTGAAAGGCTTTTCCCGGCCAACGTAAAATCTGTAGACGTTTTTACACGTTTAGAGGCCCAAAAACCTATGGCGAGTGTAATGACAATATATAAGGGAATA
>CAJQMW010000442.1 GCA_905479535.1 uncultured Maribacter sp.
AAAAACTCGATTTTTAGACAGCCTCTTTGCTATTTAAAAATCTTTCTTCTTGGCTTTATGAACCAATCTCCATATGGGCAGCACCGTCCATAAAATTAGCATCAACATTGATATGAGCAACCCTTGGTCCGTGCCGAAGAATTGTTTGAAAACCGCCCCCGTGTACCCCAAAAGTGCCGAAATATCCAATTTTAAAAGAATCAAGGTCCGTGATAAATCTATGGGATTGAACATGGTGGCGGTCAAAGAAAAACTATCCAACGGGTATTCCTTAAACACAATTAAAGACATGAGAAACAGTCCGTCATAAATTACGGCTAGAAACAACCAAAGCAGTACGGCATATCCAAATCCTTTTATTTTATTCTCATTGGAGAGCGCAATATTAAAGGACAGCGCCGTAAATATCAAGGTCAAAAAAGCACCGGTGACCAAGAGTAACGAGAAATCAAAAATAGCATTGCTTTTGAATAATCCATATAGTGCAAACGGGATACCCAACCCCAATACCAAGCTCATGGTCAGCGAACCGGCCACACCCAAATACTGTCCAAGGAAAATAGAGGAACGTTTTATGGGCTGTGCCAATAGGAGTTCTGTAAATTCCTTGGAGTTGTAGTAATACATAACCCCAAAAATAGTTCCTATAAGGGGCACCAGTACAATGATAATGTTCATTAGTGTAACCACGGCCTTGGAGACGTCATTGTTCAAGAAGAGCAATATGAACCCTAAGATGAGATAGAACATAAAATACACATAGCTCCATCGGCTACGGATCAGGTCGTAAAAACTATATTTCAATATTTTAAGCATGGGTCGGTGTGGTCGCTATGGCCGCAATGGCATGTTCAAGATCTGTTTGTTTGGTCTTGGTCTTTAAGGCATCAATAGTTCCTTTAAAATAGATTTTTCCTTCCAAAAGATAAATGATGGTATCCGCTACCTCGGCTACGAACTGCATAATATGGGAGGTAACCAGAATGGTTTTTCCCTTCGCCTTTTCTTTTTGTAGGAGCTCCTTTAAACTAATCAAAGAAGCGGGATCAAGGCCTGTGGTAGGTTCATCAAGAATGAGCAGAGGGCAATCGAACATAAAGGCCAGAACAATATTGACTTTTTGTTTAGTGCCTCCCGAAAGTGTGGAAAGCTTTTTACCTAAAAACGGTTCCAATTTAAAAAGTGCGATCAGTTCTTCTTCCTTGCCGGGCATCTGGCGAAGGTCCTTTATCATGCGAATCAATTCTTTGACTTTCAGGTTTCCAGGGAAGTTCGCAATCTGAGGCAGATAGTCAATATCCTTACGATACTGCCAACTCTTTTTGATGGATGCTCCCCCGACTGAAATGGTGCCTTTATTGGGTACGACCATACCCAGAACACTTTTGATCAACGTAGTTTTACCAGAACCGTTAGGTCCCAAGACCGCAAATATTCCACCTTGTTCAATGGACAGGTCCAAACCTGAAAGGACTTCGTTCTTACCGAATTTTTTATAAAGGTTTTCTACTTGAATCATTGAATATGTTTCTTTTTTTCATTCCCCTGAAGAAGGGAATCTATTTGCTTTTTTCATTAAAGGGTTGGCGTCCGATAAATTGTGCGGTGTAAATACTGGCGATACTTTTTCGGAAAAATCAATGATATCCATAAACAAGCTACGTAGTAGCACAATGGTTTCCGGGGTTTTGTTTACGATATACGAAAAGAGTTTGACAGGGCGATAGGGTACATCGCCAATTCCGTCCTTGTCCAAATCATAACCCGTATAGTCACTCCAGTAGTTTTTATCAAAAACATTATCGTTCAACTTGCTATTATAGGAAATATCAAAAGAATTGTATAGGAAATTATTTCCACTAAAGGTATTCGTGTAGCAGGCTCCAAGAACTTTTATGGCCCAGCCGTTTTTGATGAAATTGTTATTCTTGTAGTCAATTCTATTGGAACCCTCAATGTTGATGCCAATGGTATTTTCTTCAAAGGTGTTGCCGCTGATTTCTGCATCGTTGATTTCTTTTAGCAGCATACCAAAGGCTGCGGTTCCCCAGTTCTTTTTGAACGTATTGCCGATCATTTTTATCCTTTTGGAAAACATGACCGCGACACCTGCACCGTTGTTCTCGAAAGTATTGTTGGAATACACGTCATCATTGGAAAACATAAAATGGAGCCCGTAGCGTAAGTTGTCCGTGCTCGTATTATCCTTTATGGTGATGTGATCGGAGAACTCCAGATAAATCCCATCCCGCACATGCTGGACAATATTTTTTTCGACTTCCACATTTTTGGAATACCATAATTGAATACCGTTACCGGAGTTGTACTCGTCTATCGCGTCACCAATTATCTTATTATGGTAGACCTTTCCGTTATTGGATTTCTCTAGATATATACCAAAGAACAACTTTTCCAACACTACATTTTGGATCAGGAAATGTTCACTTTTTACAACTCTGATGGCCGCATAATCGGTAGTGTAGCTCGTACCTACATTTATGATGAACAGGCCATCAATGGTTACGTTATCGGATACTATTCTTATAATCTCCCCTTGATCTTCACCATCTACAATCGGGTAGTTTTCACCCAATAATGTCAATGGTTTATTGACAAGTATGTTGAATTCTTTGTAGGTGCCTGCTTTTATTAAAAGGGTATCAAAATCGGCTGCTAGTGCAATACCTTCTTTTATGGATTTTATTTCACAATCGCCACAAATAGGAACGGTATTCCCCAAGAGGAATCTGCCCGAGAGCACTACTATAACCACTATGGTTCGTCCTAGATATCCCATTATCGGATGATCAGAAATTTGGAATTTTCTTTTGCCTTTACCCAATGCTCCGTTCGTGCGGGAAAGTTGAAACATTGGTATTTTGTTAGTTGATAACGCTCACCATCAATATGGAA
>CAJQMW010000443.1 GCA_905479535.1 uncultured Maribacter sp.
AGTTACTTTCCGAGACTTGTACCTCAAAACTATCTCACTGCACAGGAAGTTAAGGATGCCCTCAATGATTTAGAAGAATTGGAAAATATCTCTGGAGCATCAATCGCCACCTGCTTGATGGTTGAAATTATTGCCGAGAAAATTTAAGTTAGGCTTTCATGAAAAAAAAATACCATCAAGTAATTTATTGGATCAAGAATAAAGTCAAAGTCATAACTCCAGGCAAAACTGCGGTAAAAGGGGCAGTTCTAGGGCTATTGTCCATTACGGTATTACTTTGGCTAGTCTTTGTGGTTTTAGTCGCAAAGAATACAAAAGATCCGTGGATACTACTTTTATTTTTTGGTTTTACCCTAGTGGCGCTCATCGCCTCCTTCTTGACCTTGTGGGTATTGAAACTCGTATTCAAAATTCCAAGAAGCTACCAATTGGCCCTATTGATAGCAGTACCGCTATTATTTATGATGAGTTTCGAAGAGCTACTTCCGGTTTTTGTGGTATTTATCGCCTCGCTTCTAGGCGCCTCCCTTTTAGTATTAAAGAAGACAGGGTTCAAAAACTTATCCGTTCCGAAAAAGGTAATTACCGTATTCGGCCTTATTTTGGGTTTGGGAGGATTAATTAGTGGCATAATAGCATATTTACCAGATGGTTATGAGGTTGGTCCCATTGCAAATGCCGCGCAGGAATCTAATTCGAGAATTAAGCAAATCAAAGCTGAATCACCGGCCAAACGTGGACCGTATAATGTCAAAAACCTCAACTACGGTAGTGGCAAAGATCTTCATCGTTCTGAGTTTGGAGATTCCGTCAATATAAAAACTAAAACGGTAAATGGTGTAGCACTCATTGATGCTTGGGATGGATTTGGTGGCTGGTGGCGTGAAAAATATTGGGGTTTCGATTCAAAATCACTTCCGTTGAACGCACAGGTTTGGTATCCCGATGGGGATGGCCCGTTTCCCTTGGCCCTTATAGTGCATGGAAATCATGGTATGCAAGACTATTCCGATATCGGTTATGCTTATTTGGGTGAACTTATGGCGTCGAGAGGGATTATTCTTGCCTCCGTAGATGAGAATTTCATCAATTCTTCTTGGTCGGATATTTTTGGCGGTTTAGATGAAGAAAATGATGCCAGAGGTTGGCTTTTGTTGGAGCATTTGAAACTCTGGCACGATTGGAACGAAGAAGATGGTCACCAATTCCACAATAAAATCGACACCTCCAAACTAGCGCTTATCGGACATTCCAGGGGTGGCGAGGCGGTTGCACATGCAGCCATGTTCAACTCGTTGCCTTTTTACCCTGACGACGCTTCGGTAAAATTCGACTATAACTTTGGCATCAAAGCCATCGTCGCAATAGCACCTGTAGATGGTCAGTATCAACCTGGAGATAGCGGAACCCTATTCGAAGATATCAATTATTTCGTGTTGCACGGTGCTCAAGATTCCGATGTGACTTCTTTTGCCGGATCTGAACAATACGAGCGAATTAAATTTCAAGATAGTTTGTACCATTTTAAATCTGGCCTTTATATCTATGGCGCCAATCACGGCCAATTCAATACCAGCTGGGGTAATAATGATGTGGGTAATCCTTTTGTAGGGTTACTAAACCTAAAACAATTGCTTCCTGCTAAGGATCAAAGAAAAATCGCAGAAGTTTATATCAGTGGTTTTCTAGAAGCAAGCTTAAGGGGCAAGCACGAGTATCTTCCCATGTTTACGGATGCCAGAACAGCCAAAGAATGGCTTCCCGAAACCATCTACCTTAACCAATTTCATGATTCGAACACCGAACTGCTCTGTACCTTCGATGAGGACTTTGACCTTACTAGTACAACTGGTGAAAATGGAATAATTTCTTCGGAAAACCTTACTGTATGGCGTGAGCAAGAGCTACAGCTGAAATGGCGGAAAAAAGGTAGTCGAGCTCTTTTTCTCGGATGGGACTATGACTTGGAAGATGATGAGGAGGAGATGGAAACCTTATCCGATTCTTTGTTAGCCAGCTATTCGATTCGTACCCTGAAACCTATTAAGGCTATAGACTCTACCACTGCCTTCGTATTCTCTATGGCAGAATCTACTGAAAGTTCAAACCCTAAAACAACAGGGAAATGGGTAAACAACAATAACGAGAATGCTAAAGATGCAGACCTTGGGGATAATCAAGAAGAAGAAGAAACGGAAGAAGACAAAGATGATAATGAACCCGAAAAACCGCTCGATTTTACTATTTCATTACAAGATAGCACAGGTCAAGTGGTTCGTTTTCCTCTTAGTGATTTCTCTTCGCTACAACGTGAAATTGAGCCGGTACTCTGGAAAATGGATTTCTTAACCGGCGACACTTCCTCAGAGCAGGTATTCCAAATATTCTATTTTCCATTAAGCGATATGGAAAAAATTAATCCTGAATTTAATCCTTCGAATATTGAAAATATCCAATTCATTTTCGATAAAAGTAAGAGTGGGGTTATCACAATCGATAATATAGGATTTATGAAAAGTTTGTAGGAAGCGTTTCCATTTTATTACATTTATTGTAAAACCATATTTAATATACAATTCACATTAAAAACACCTATATGAAATCCTATTTTCAACTACTGCTAGTCGCTATCTTGACTTGCAGTTCCTTTTTCACTTTTGCACAAAAAAAGACCAGTGCAACCTCCCCTATCGACAAAAATTTCTATGAAGGTTTGGTATGGCGAAATATAGGTCCCAACAGGGGCGGACGTTCTTTAGGGTGTGCAGGAAGCCCCAGTAGACCCAACGAATATTATTTTGGTGCAACGGGCGGAGGACTTTGGAAGACTGTTGACGGCGGTACGGAATGGTCTCCTATCACGGACGGCCAAGTAACCAGTTCCTCCGTTGGTGCCGTTGCCGTGGCGGAAACCGATCCGGACATTGTATATATAGGTATGGGCGAGGTACAATTGAGGGGAAGTATAACCCAGGGAGATGGTGTCTACAAAACCGAGGACGGTGGAAAAACATGGCGTCATTTAGGATTAAAAGAAACGCAGGCCGTAGCGCGTATTCGCATACACCCAACAAACGCAGATTTGGTCTATGTCGCCGCTTTAGGCCATCCGTATGGGGATAATGAAGAAAGAGGTGTTTTTCGTTCCAAGAATGGTGGAAATTCTTGGGAAAAAGTGCTGTATGTTAGTCCAAAAGCGGGTGCGGTGGACTTAATCATTGATCGTAATGATCCAGAGGTTTTATACGCCACTACTTGGGAAGTTCAACGAAAAGCTTGGAAAATGTGGGGCGGTGGAGGCGACTCCAAATTATGGAAATCCACGGATGGTGGAGATACTTGGACGGACTTGACAAGCAACACTGGAATGCCAGCGCCACCGATAGGCAAAATAGGGGTTACCGTTTCACCGGCAGATTCCAATCGTGTTTGGGCTATAATCGAAGCCAATGAAGGTGGTGTATTTCGTTCCGATGATGGTGGCAAGACCTGGGAACGCACCAATGATGAGCGCAAATTAAGGCAACGTGCTTTTTATTACTCCAGAATTTATGCTGATCCTTTGGATAAGGAAACCGTGTATTGTTTGAACACAGGTTTTTACAAATCTATGGATGGCGGTAAAACGTTTGATACTACCATTAAAGTTCCCCATGGCGATAACCATGATTTATGGATAGACCCCAATAATCCGGAACGCATGATCAATTCGAATGACGGCGGTGGCAATGTGAGTATTAATGGGGGTAAAAGTTGGACGGAACAAGATTATACCACAACACAGTTTTATCATGTCATGACCACTAGTGATGTGCCCTATCATGTGGCCGGTGCACAACAGGACAATAGCACTTTGGCCATGCCTAGTGATGGTTGGGACCACATGCAAGCAAGAGGGGCCAATCACGGATGGTACTATGCAGTCGGTGGAGGCGAGAGTGGTTGGATTACCCAACATCCGGAGAAAAAAGATATTTTTTATGCCGGGAGCCAAGGCGCACTTCTAACCCGCTATGACCGTAGTAACGGACAAATTAGGGATATCCAGGTTTACCCACGTTTCTTCTCGGGCGAACCAGCCAGTGCGCTACCGGAGCGGTGGCAATGGACTTTTCCCATCATGTTCGCTCCCCAAGATTCCAATGTAATGTACACGTGTTCCCAACATGTTTGGAAAACGACGGACGATGGGCAGTCATGGAAAAAAATAAGTCCGGATTTAACGTATGCCGACCCAGAAACATTGGGTAAGACCGGTGGTATTATTACCATGGATATGAACGGACCGGAAATTTACGCGACGGTATTCGCATTGGCCCCATCTTTTCATGATATCAATACGATATGGGCCGGTTCCGATGATGGCAAAATTCATATTACCAGAGATGGTGGGGAAAACTGGCAGGACATCACCCCAAAAGATTTACCCAAGTTTTCCAGGATAAGTATTATCGATGAATCCAAACATAGGCCGGGAACATTATTTGTTGCGGTCAATAGATACCAAGTGGATGACCGGGAGCCTTATGTTTTTAAAACACATGATTATGGGAAGACATGGACTAAAATTATAAATGGAATAGAAGATGGTCATTTTGCCAGGGCCGTTCGAGAAGATCCCATTAGAGAAGGCCTATTGTTTTTAGCAACCGAACATGGGGTTTATTTTTCTATGGATGACGGTGCATTATGGCAAAGTCTTCAGTTAAAGCTTCCAGATACGCCTATTCGGGATTTGGTGGTCAAGGATAACGATGTAGTATTGGGCTCTCATGGTAGAGGGTTTTGGATTTTGGATGATATTCTACCCATAAGACAATATACCAATGAGATGAAAGACCAATCCGCGGTATTGTTTCAACCCGCCGATGCTATTAGAGGTATTACCGATGCTAAAATTCAATATTTCTTAAAAGAACAGACCGATACCATAACCTTTGAAATTTTGGATGCCAACGATAAGTTAATCAATACGTTCACGGGCAGTAAATCAAAATATGAAGAAGACCCCGAT
>CAJQMW010000444.1 GCA_905479535.1 uncultured Maribacter sp.
AAGTTGCAATCATCTATGCAGGTTCCAAAAACTTGTTGCGCGATGTTCCCGTAGAAAAGGTGAAGGAATTCGAAAGGGATTACCTAGAGTTCTTGAACGCCAAACATAGCGATGTTTTAGATACGCTAAAGGCCGGTAAACTTACGGATGAGGTTACGGACACGTTGACCGCAGTCTGTAAAGATTTGGCTGCGAAGTATAAGTAAAGGAGTCCATCTCGGTCTCCCCAAAGGGGAGAGGTAAAAAGGAGATGCTCAATGTATAATTTAATAAAGTATTCCTCCCCTTGGGGGAGGTTAGGTGGGGCCAATGGCAAACTTAAAGGAAATACGTAATAGGATATCATCGGTTTCTTCAACGATGCAGATTACCAGTGCCATGAAAATGGTATCTGCCGCAAAGTTGAAGAAGGCCCAAGATGCTATTACGGCAATGCGTCCTTATGCAGATAAGCTAACGGAACTTTTACAAAGTCTAAGTGCAAGTTTAGATGGGGATTCTGGAAGTAAGTATTCGGATAACAGGATTGTAAATAAAGTTTTGATTGTCGCCATAACTTCCAATAGGGGATTGTGTGGAGCTTTCAACACGAATATCTTGAAACAGTGTACGCATCTTGCCGATACGGTTTATGTGGGAAAACAAGTGGATTTTTTGGCTGTTGGAAAAAAGGCCAATGATTTTTTGCGTAAAAAATCAACCGTAATCGCAAACCATAGTCCGGTCTATGAAGATTTGACCTTTGACAATGTTGCAGCAATTGCAGAAGATTTGATGGAGCAGTTTACCAATGGGAACTATGATAGAATAGATATTGTTTACAATAAATTTAAAAACGCCGCTACGCAAATTGTAATGACAGAGCAGTTTCTTCCAATTGTACCTATGGAAGGTGCCGAGCAATCAAATGCCGACTATATTTTTGAGCCGACCAAAGTAGAAATCGTTGAACAATTGATTCCTAAGTCCTTGAAAACGCAGCTTTACAAAGGTATAAGAGACTCTTTTGCAAGTGAGCACGGCGCTCGTATGACAGCCATGCATAAAGCCACCGATAATGCAACAGAACTTAGAGATCAGTTAAAACTGACCTATAACAAAGCAAGACAAGCAGCCATTACCAATGAAATTTTGGAAATTGTTGGTGGTGCGGAGGCACTCAACAATTAGGTGTAGTTTCAGCGGAGCTAAATTTCAAAGTTGCGGAGGCACTCAACAATTAATTATAACATTATAAAGTTATTTAAAAGGCTCCTACAATCGGGAGCCTTTCTTGTTCTTATTGTTTGGAGTCTAGGGGCGACTTTATATCATTTTCCAGATGTAAGTCGATGTATTTTTGGTTCAGCTCATCGGAGTCGCCATATTGCTTTCTTAGCTCTCCAATTTTGCTTTGAGTTTTACCACTACAGCTGCATATTCAGGATCATCATAAACATTGTTCATCTCATTAGGATCCTTCTTTCGATCATATAGTTCCCATTCATCTACATCATAATAAAAATGTGCTAGTTTGTATTCAATTGTTACGATACCATAATGTCTCTTAACTTGATGTACCGCGGGATATTCGTAATAATGGTAATACACCGCATCACGGGTCCATTCGGCGTCATTAGAGGTTAATAAGGGCATTAGGCTTTCGCCTTGCATATCATCCGGCACTTTAATTTGTGCCGCTTCCAACATAGTCTGCGCAAAGTCCAGGTTTTGGACCATTTTTTCGTTGGTAATACCCGGCTTAATTTCATTGGGCCACCTTACCAATAAAGGTGTTTTAAAGGATTCGTCATAAATGAACCTTTTATCGAACCAACCATGTTCGCCAAGGTAAAAGCCTTGGTCCGAGGTATAAATGACCATCGTGTTGTCCGCTAAATCGTTCGTATCCAGATAGTCCAACACCCGCCCTACGTTATCATCTACTGAAGAAATACAAGCTAGATAATCCTGCATATAACGCTGGTATTTCCATCTCATTTTTTCTTCATCGGACATGTTGGGCCAATTGGTCTCAAAGTCTTCGTTAATTTGTTCCAATACAGGGTCATACAAAGCTTTTTGCTCCGCATTGGCCCTGTCGTACGGACCGTAAAAGCCATTTCCATATTCAGGGACTTCTGGCGTAACGTTTTTCATTCTAGCCACGGTTTCTGGCCTAACCTTGCTATCATGACTGTACATCATATGGTAAAGAAGGTTCATTTCCGCAGTTTTTGCCGCAGTGCCTCTATTGCTATAATCATCAAAGAGGGTGGCGGGCTCAGGAAATGTCCTGCCAATAAACTCCTTGAACTTTGCTGGACTCGGCCACCATGGTCGGTGCGGGGCCTTGTGCAAATACATGAGCATAAAAGGCTTTTCGGGATTCCTTTTAGTGTCCAGCCAATCTAAGGTCACATCGGTAATGATATCGGTTACATATCCAGTAATGGTGGTATCTCCGTGCTTGGTGATGAAATCAGGATTTATGTAACTCCCCTGACCTGGTAAAATCATAAAATCTTCCACTCCCTTTGGGTTATTGCCAAAATGGAGCTTTCCGAACATAGCGGTTTGATAGCCTGCCTTCTGGAATATTTGGGGAAAGGTAACCTGTGTGGTATCAAAAGGGCGTTGATTATCGGTTTTCCCATTGATATGCGTATGTTTTCCGGTTAAAATTGTTGCCCTTGAAGGCGCACAAATCGAATTGGTGACACTGGCATTCGTAAAAGTGATGCCTTCCTTTGCAATTCTATCGATATTGTGAGTTTGAATGAGTTTATCGTTGTAAGCACTGATGGCTTGATAGGCATGATCATCGGACATGATAAAAATGATGTTGGGTTTTTCGCGAACCTTTTTTTCAACGGTTTTCTCACTACATGAAAAAGCGATACATAGCATTAGAATTAGAAAGGCTGGAATTACTTTTTTCATACTGATGGGATAGTTTGAGGTTATAAAGCCCAATATAATAAAAATGGATCCGACCATTGAGTTATTTCTTTCTGTGATTCCTTTTTTTAGCCGACTTTTGTCGCTCTTATGCAACCAAAGAAAACTGCGCTCCTCTTTATATTCATCACCATTCTTGTGGATGTCATTGGAATTGGAATAATCCTGCCCATTATACCGGACCTTATTATGGAATTGACGGGAGAGGGAATAGATATGGCAGTCCTCTACGGGATGTGGTTGACCACTGCTTTTGCCGGGATGCAGTTCCTTTTT
>CAJQMW010000445.1 GCA_905479535.1 uncultured Maribacter sp.
TTTAAGCTGGCCAAGGAAAGTTTTATGCGTTGTGTAGATTTTGACGACCAAGATTATTCATCGCTCTATAATGTAGTTTATTGCTTTGAATTCTTGGAGGACTACGACGGTGCAATTATATATCTTAACGATTACCTGGAACGGAATCCTTATTGCGAAGTGGCGTGGCATCAATTGGGAAAACAGTATTACCTGAAAGAGATGTATGTTGAGGCCCTAACCGCCTTTGACTTCGCCATAATTTCCGATGATTCTTTCATAGGGGCGTATTTTGAAAAAGGTAAGGTTTTAGAAAAACTTGGAAAGTACGAGGAAGCCATAGAGAACTACGAGACAACTATTAGCATTGAAGACCCTACTTCCCATGCATTTTTAAGGATTGGGAAATGCTACGAAAAGCTTCAGAATAGTGAAATGGCGCGGTATTACTTTTATCAAACCGTTCACGAGGACCCTTTGCTGGACAAGGGCTGGCTTGCCATCACAAATTTCCACTACGGTAAAAAGAACTTTGACAAAGCGTTGCACTACATCAATAAAGCATTGAACATAGATGGGGAAAATCCACTTTATTGGAAAAAATGTGCCAAAATCCACATGTCCTTGAAGAACTATGACCAAGCGGATTTTTCGTTTAAGCAGGTGGTAGAATTGGGGAACTATGAATTGGATACTTGGTTGCAATGGGCCGATGCCGTGTACACCAATGGCGATACCGCAGGGGCCTTACAAATACTTTCCCAAGGGCGGGAGTTCTATCCAAAAAACCTAAGAATTGCCTATAGAATTGTGGGGTACCACCTCTTTTTAAAGGACACCATTAACGCACGCATTGCTTTGTTAGATGCCCTTAAAATGGACAAAAAACACAAACACTTAGCTATCTTCAACAATCAGTTTCCAGAATACCGTGATTCCGAATGGGTAAAAGGTATATTAGCCGACTACAAAAAAGCTTCTTGATACTTTTTCGGATTTCATGGGAACCAGAAGACTTAAAGATTATGTTTTTATAACGCTCAAGGGCATTGCCATGGGAGCCGCGGACGTGGTTCCGGGCGTGTCCGGAGGAACTATCGCCTTTATCTCCGGTATTTACGAAGAACTTATCACGTCAATAAACAATATAAACCTCGGACTTATTGACTCATTTAAAATCTCTGGTTTCAAGGGTTTTTGGACAGCGGCCAATGGCAATTTTTTATTGGCATTGTTCACCGGAATTTTCATTAGCCTTTTCTCCTTGGCCACCTTGGTGAGTTGGTTATTGGAAAATGAACCCGTTCTTCTGTGGTCTTTCTTTTTTGGTCTGGTAACGGCAAGTGTTTTCTTTGTGGGAAAAGAAATCACCAAATGGAACCTAAGCACCATTATTGCGCTTCTCTTTGGTGCCATTATAGCTTTTTATATTACTACCCTTCCTCCCAACGAAAATATTGATAGCCTGCCTTTCATGTTTCTTTCTGGCGCATTTGCAGTTTGTGCCATGATTCTGCCTGGAATATCCGGAGCTTTTATTCTCGTACTATTGGGGTCTTATAAGACGATTCTGGATGCCGTTCACGAAAAAGATTTTAAAATAGTGATCACGGTCGCCATTGGAGCCATTTTTGGACTTTTAAGTTTCGCCAGACTACTTAAATGGATGTTCAATAATTACAAAAATTTAACCTTGGCCTTGTTAACTGGGTTCATTATTGGCTCCTTAAACAAAATCTGGCCCTGGAAAAGGGTCTTGGAAACTAAAGTTTTTGGAGAGAAAACGATCATCATCGATACCAACACGTCTCCTTTCAACTATGATGGTGATCCTCAAATATTGTATGCTATCATAGCGGCGCTCGTAGGTTTTTCCCTTATTTTTATCTTGGAAAAAACAGCCTCAAAAAAGTAAGAGCCATTCTTCATGAATAAACCCAGAACCTTTATAGATAGGTTATTCTTAGTGATCAAAGGGCTTTGCATGGGTGCCGCAAATAAAGTTCCAGGCGTTTCCGGTGGTATCGTTGCATTTGTTGGGGGGTTTTATGAGGAGTTTATCTACTCGCTGCAAAAGGTTAACGCTAAGGCCTTTAAACTCCTTTTTGCCGGTAGGTTCAAGAGTTTTTATCGCTATGTGAACGGTTCGTTCCTCACCCTTTTGATTTTTGGGATGTTGGTAAGTTATTTTAGTGTATCCAAGGTCTTGGACTATTTTTTAGCAGAAAAGGAGCTTTATGTTTGGTCCGCTTTTTTTGGAATGATTCTCGGTTCCATATATTATATCGCCAAGGATTTTGAGCATTGGACAAAAAGAACGTTAACTGCTGCAGTTGTTGGTCTTACAGTAGGAGTTGCTATTAGCTTTTTGAGTCCGGCAAAAGAAAATGACAACTTGTTGTTCATATTCTTTTGTGGTATGATCAGTGTATCGGGAATGACGCTTCCCGGTCTTTCAGGCTCTTTTATCCTAATATTATTAGGCAATTATGTGCTATTGTTGGTGGACAGTGTTAATGCCCTTTATGATACCCTGGCGGAAAT
>CAJQMW010000446.1 GCA_905479535.1 uncultured Maribacter sp.
CCATTTCATCCTTTACCTGTTTTAAAATCGGGGCCAACATC
This sequence comes from uncultured Maribacter sp., assembly GCA_905479535.1. Taxonomy (GTDB): domain Bacteria; phylum Bacteroidota; class Bacteroidia; order Flavobacteriales; family Flavobacteriaceae; genus Maribacter. Next base: position 42 of record CAJQMW010000446.1, read on the forward strand.
TTGCAGGGTCCACACCAATCAGCATAAAAATCTACAAGAACAGGGATTTCCGAATCGATTATTTTAGAAAAACTACTTTTCATCCGTTTACCTTTTAAAGGTCTAAAAATACCAAAATTAACAAATCGGCCAACTGACCAATATCATGGTTTTAAGATTTCTTCTCCCCTAGCTTTACACTGTAATTAAAAATATTGGCAATGAAACGAATTCTTCTACCAACCGATTTTTCCAATAATGCATTTGAGGCTATTACCTATGCCCTATCGCTCTACAAGGATGTAAAATGTACGTTTTACTTACTCAATACCTATACACCACCGGTTTATCACACGGAATATCTCATTGGCAGTCCTGGTCAAATTGGGCTGGGCGATGTAATGAAAGAAAACAGTATGGCCCAATTGGAGAAATTGAAGGTCCGATTGGAAAAGCACTATACAAATCCCAAGCATACCCTAATTGTTCATTCGGCCTTCAATACCCTTCTGGGCGAAGTCTCCGATACGGTTAAGGCAGAAAAAATAGAGGTAATCGTGATGGGGACCAAAGGCGCAACAGGAGCTAAGGAAATTCTGTTCGGGACCCATACGGTTCACGTCATTAAAAAAGCGAAATGCCCCGTGATAGCCGTGCCTCCAAAATTCGGATATGAAGAACCCAAAGAAATTCTATTTCCTACTGATTATGAAATAGCATATGAAAAGAGCATGCTAGAGCCGTTGCTATCAATTTCTTCACAGTACAAATCCAGAATAAACGTGATGCACGTACGCACCGGTTACGATTTAAATTCCACACAATTAGAACGTAAAAACCAACTTGAAAAACTTTTGGGTAATAATGCACTCTTTCACGAGGTGCCAGATAACGGGATAATCGCAGCAGTAAACGACTTTCAGGTTAAGGAAAAAATAAACCTGTTGGTCATGGTACAGAATAAGCACACCTTTATGGAACGACTGTTCATAGAACCAATAATTAAAAAAATTGGTTGTCATGTCACTGTGCCATTTTTAGTGCTTCAACCAGTAAAAAGAAAATAGTATGAAGAACATTCTCGTGGCAACCGATTTTTCGAATAATGCTTATTGTGCCCTTTTTTATGCAGCTAAATTGTTGGCAACGGAACCTTGCGTTTTTCATATACTGAATGTATATAATGAAAATACCCCTCTGCACGGCAAGAAGCCAAAACTGTTCAGCAGCAAGAAACACCTTGAACAGTTGGGAAGAGAATCGACCGAAAAATTGACGAGTACCCTCCATAGAATAGTGACGGACAATGAGAACACAAAACACCGGTTTGAAACGCTTTCAAGAAAGGGGGCCGTATCAAAGGTAATCGCAACCATAATTGATGAAAAACATATAGACTTGGCAGTTATGGGCAACAAAGGCCTAACGGAAGCCGCAGATATTTTCTTCGGCAGCAATACGATACGAACGGTTAAGCAAATAAACAAGTGTCCTGTTTTAGCCATTCCCGGGCAAATGGATTTTGTAGTACCTAAAGAAATTGCGTTCATAACCAATTTTAAGAAGGGCTGTGATAAAGAGGTCATTGCACCTCTACTTTTTTTAGCTTCGCTCTCCAATGCTTCGATCAGGGTCATGCACATTACGGAGGAAAGAATTTTAAACAACGTACAGGAATCCCATAGAAAACTTTTGGAACTCTGTTTAAAGGATATTGACCATAGCTTTCATTGGATGCAAGCATTCGATGACAAGGCAAAAGTTATCGATATTTTTCTTAAAAATCTCAAGGTAGACTTGTATGCCATGGTTGACCATAAGCATAACTTATTTGAAAAATTGACCCATGAGCCCGTCATCAAAGATGTAAGCATGTATTCCAACATTCCGTTTTTAATTCTGCCCATCTATGAATAAAGATTATAGTCCACAATGCATTAGGGCCTGTTCGCACTAAACGAAAACCATGGATTTTTTGATGATTTTTTCGGATTTCGAGGCGGTTTTAGCCAAACATAGCGAGCTACGTAGCCAAAAAACAACGAAGAAATACGAGAAAAGGGCAAAAAAGCCGGTTTCAGGCTTAGTGTTAACAGGCCCTAGTTACTTCTCTTCATGCACAACCAATACAACCAGATTTACGGACCAAGGTTAAACCCAAGAGTGGTACTGCTCTTTTGACAATTTTTCTTGAAACCAAATACTTTTACGATGAAAAAAATACTTTTTCCCACGGATTTTTCCCATAACTCTTTTCATGCCTTAAATTATGCAGGGGAACTTTTACAAAATGTAGAATGTACTTTCTTTGTTTTAAACGTCTTCACCGAGAAGAAAGGCTTTAAAAGTAAAAAGACTGCCGACGATAGTGAAGAAAAATCAAAAAAATGGAAGGAAGAGACAACAACACGTCTAGAACGCTTTGTTTCTAGAATAAAAAAACAAGAGGAAAACGGTAAGCACAGCTATAGGCTAATTTCTGAAAGTAGGGATTTGATTCAAGTAATAAATACGCTGGTTAATGAACTTGATATCGATTTAATCGTAATGGGAAATAAAGGAAAAAAGAGCAGCGTTCCTATTTTTCTAGGAAAAACAGCTACCCGGACCTTGAATCTCATAAATAAATGTGCGGTTTTGACCGTTCCGAAAAATGCCTCATATACCGTACCAAAGGAGATTGCATTCGTTACTGATTTAAAGAAACCCTATAAGGCAAAAGTTATAGGCCCATTGCTATATGCAGCCCTTCTGCATGATACCACAATCCGAATAGTACATATTGACGAAAAAGAGCCGATGGACGAATCCCAACAGTGGAATCTAGACGGACTTTTGTCCTTTATCGAACCCGTTAAATCCTCTGTTCACCATATCCCCAATTTCATTAGTAAAGCAAAAATAATTGAAATGTTTATTAATGAATGGGCCATAGATATGCTAGTCATGGTAAATAACGAACATGGTTTTTTAGAAAAAATGTTGCGCGAGCCCATTATAGAGAAAATGGTATTTACTATTGATATTCCTTTTCTAGTAATTCCTGAAAAACCCTAACACTCCAATTGTACTGCCATAATTTTGCGTAAAACACTTTCCAATTTCGAAATAACCAATTCTAGAGTACCAACTGACAATCGTCATAGGCAAACTTAAAATGTGCTTTTACATTTACCATATTGTTAAAATGTAATATCATGGATAAAAGAATACTAGTGCCTACCGATTTTTCTAAAAATGCTCTTAACGCGATAAGATATGCCCTTGATCTTTACGCAAAACTGGACTGTGAGTTCTATTTTCTGAATGTTTTCCGTTTGGATAGCTATACGACCAGTACGTTGATTCTACCAGAACCGGGAAGTGCGGCATACGAGGCAGCAAAAGCGGAATCTAAAAAAGGATTCGTAAAACTATTGGATATGCTAGAGCTGCATCCCGACAACCCCAAACATTCATATTATACGATTTCCAGTTTCAATTTCTTATCGGAAGCGTTGAAGCAGACTATAGCAGAAAAAGATATTGATTTGTTGGTCATGGGCACCCAAGGTGCTACAGGCACCAAAGGTGTTATTTTTGGAAGCAATACGGTACTCGCCATGGAGAAAATAAGGGAATGTCCGGTACTGGCAGTCCCTGAAGATGTCCGGTTTTCCGCGCCAAGTGAAATCGTGTTCCCAACGGACTTTAAGCTTGCTTTTAAACGCAAAGAGTTAAGTTATCTTATCGAGATTGCTAAAATGCACGAAGCTGCCATAAGAATACTTTATGTATCCAAAAAGGACGCATTGACGGAATTACAGGAAAACAACAAACATTTATTGGCCAATATATTGGAACCCGTGGACCATAGCTTCCACACCCTTTCTAAAAAAGATGTTTCAGACGGCATCATGACATTTGTAGAAAGCAGGGATAGTGATATGATCGCCTTTATAAACCATAAGCACTTTTTCTTCGGGAGCGTATTTTCTAAGCCCTTGGTCAAAGAAATTGGCTATGACGCTACCGTTCCTATTTTGGCATTACATTAAAAACTAAAGCGATGAAGAATATTGGTATTTGGATGGATAAAGAAAAGGCCCACATTGTGAGCCTGGATGGCGAAAAGGAAGAATTTGAAACAATAATGTCCGGATTGGACTTTTATAAACCTTCTGGTGGGTCACGAACAAAATCGGCAAAATGGGGGCCGCAAGATGTAGTTCAAGACAGTAAATTTCTGGAAAAGGAAAAGCATCAACTAAAAAAGTATTTCAGCAATTTGGTGGATGGCATCGGAGATGCGGATGCTATTGCGCTTTTCGGTCCTGCGGATACAAATGAAAAGTTCAGAAAAGAATTGACAAGCAATCATAGGGCCTTAGCGGCCAAATTAAAAATCGTGGAAAAAGTGGACAGTATGACCCAAAATCAGATTAAAGCTTTGGTCAAGGACTATTTTAAGCAATAGAAGTAAGTAGTAGTGAAATAAAAGGCTCAAAGACAATTCTTGTTGTTGGGTATTACCAATACATGTAT
>CAJQMW010000447.1 GCA_905479535.1 uncultured Maribacter sp.
AGTAATGAAAAAACTCAGATTAATTTTAGGAGACCAATTAAATCAGAAGCATTCTTGGTTCAATACTGTGGATGATGATGTTACCTACATAATGGCAGAGATGCGCCAAGAAACGGATTACGTAAAGCATCATATCCAAAAAGTTGTTGGGTTTTTTCTGGCGATGCGTAGTTTTTCCGAAGAAATGGAAGAAAAAGGCCATCACTTTATTTATCATCGTATTTCCGATAAGGAGAATCCGCAAAATCTAGAAAAAATAATCTCAAAATTTATTGAGGAAACCGGTGCTAAAAAGTTCGAGTACCAACTGCCGGACGAATTTCGTCTGGACGAACAACTAAAATCAATATGCAAAAACTTGAATATTGATACCGAGGCTTTCGATTCCGAGCATTTCTTTACCACACGCTTTGAGTTAAAGGATTTTTATGAGGGGAAAAAACAGCTCATCATGGAAAACTTTTATCGCATGATGCGAAAGAAACACGACATTATGATGGTGAACGGTCAACCAGATGGGGGAAAATGGAACTACGACCAAAGTAACCGTAAAAAGTGGAAGGGAGAGCCTGAAATACCTCATGAAAGAGGCTTTAGAAAGGATACTTCCAAAATTTTAGAAGAAATAGAAAACGCTGGTGTAAATACTTTTGGTATTATAGAATCGGAAAATTTTAATTGGCCTACCACCCGGGCTGATTGTCGTTCCGTATTGAACTATTTCTGCAAGAACCTTCTCATACATTTTGGGGACTACCAAGATGCCCTGCATACCGATGAGAAGTTCCTGTTCCACTCAAGACTTTCCTTCGCTATGAACAGCAAGATATTAAGTCCTAGAGAGGTGATTGAAAAGGTTTTGGATTTTTATTACGATAATGAAAAGGACATTCATATCTCACAGGTCGAGGGTTTTGTAAGGCAGATTTTAGGATGGCGGGAATATATGCGCGGGATCTATTGGAAAGAAATGCCCGGTTATAAAAAACTGAATAAACTCGAAAACTACAATAAGCTACCGGACTTCTTCTGGACCGGTAAAACAAAAATGAATTGTTTGAAACATGCCATCGGGCAGAGTTTGGACGAGGCCTACGCCCACCATATACAGCGACTTATGATTATTGGGAATTACGCCCTGCTTACCCAATTGCATCCGGACGAGGTAGACGAATGGTATTTAGGCGTTTATATAGATGCCATAGAATGGGTAGAAATTACCAATACACGAGGAATGAGTCAGTTTGCGGATGGCGGCATCGTAGCTACAAAACCTTATGTAAGCAGTGCTAACTACATCAACAAAATGAGTAACTACTGCGCTGGTTGCCAGTACAGTCATACCAAAAAAGTTGGCGAAAACGCCTGTCCCTTTAATGCGCTGTACTGGAATTTTTTGGAAGAAAAGAAGGAACACTTCTCCGATAATAACCGCATGGCGATGATGATGAGCCTATTGGATAAGAAAAGTGCAACTGAGCTTGATAGCCTAAGGGAGCGTGCCCAAAAAATTATTGCGAATCCTGACGGATTTTAAAAATTTTCTCTCATTTTAAGGCATTACCGTTAACCAAAACCTAGTTTTTAATCGTATATATTGAAACTATTCCGCAAGAGCGTCTATATATATAAAAGTCCTTTTCAACACGTTGGAAAGGACTTTTTGTTTTGTTGAATTTTTTTGGCTTTTATTTTAGTATCCCATCTACGATTCCGTATTCAATGGACTCAGTGGCATTCATCCAATAGTCCCTATCAAAATCCTTAAGCACCTTTTCAAATTTTTGTCCGCAATTATCGGCTAAGATCTGTGCGCTCAATTCCTTGGTTTTAATAATTTCCTTTGCCTGTATCTCAATATTCGAGGCTTGTCCCCTAGCCCCGCCACTTGGCTGATGTATCATTACCTGGGCGTGTGGTTGTATAAAACGTCTTCCCTTTTTTCCAACGGATAATAAAATACTTCCCATAGAAGCCGCCAATCCTGTGCATATGGTTGAAACCGGACTTTTTAGACTTTTAATAGTATCGTAAATGGCAAAACCTGAAGTTACGTATCCGCCAGGACTATTTATATATAATTGAATTTCTTTATTGTTCTGCATATCCAAATACAACAACCTATCTATCACATGTTTGGCGGAACCATCTTCTACCATACCCCAAAGAAAAACCTTTCTTTCCTCCAACATTTTTTCGTCTATGGCCTCTTGTATTTTTCCCTTTTTAGCACTCATATATTTATCTTTTTTATCAAAATCAAAATTAAGGAATTAATTATGAAACCTACAATCTTAAAAAATTGGATGAGGGAATTATAAAAGTGTGGAATAAATCCAGACATGATTTTAAAATTGAGCACTAGAATGTTATTCTTAGCTTAAGGAAAAACTAGCCTTCAGTGAAGCCTAAACAATAATAAGTCGAAAGCAAATCGTTATTTATATCTTTACATAAATACCAGAAATAATGAAAAAGTACTTATTGCTATCCCTATCGTTGATTTTTGTCCTATCCAGTTGTAAGACCGATAAAAAGAAGGAAGCCGACACCCCTGTTAAGGAATTGAATATTTTGGAAAAAGTGGCCCAAGCCCACGGATATGAAAATTGGAAAGACGTTTCCAGCCTTAAGTTCACTTTCAATGTAGATAGGGATTCATCACACTTTGAGCGCACGTGGTTATGGCAACCTAAATCTAATGATGTGGTGTTCATGACTAGGGAAGATACAATTAGCTATAGTAGAAAGGCGGTAGATAGCACCATAGCTAAAACCGATGGTGGGTTCGTTAACGACAAGTTTTGGTTGTTGGCCCCTTATCAATTGGTGTGGGACCAGAACGGTTTCACTTATGAACATTCGAAAAATATGGAAGCACCCATCAGTAAACAGAAGATGCACAAATTGACCACAATTTATGCAAACGAGGGCGGTTATACGCCCGGAGATGCCTATGATTATTATTTTGGCGATGATTACGTCATCAAAGAATGGGTATTCAGAAAAGGAAATCAAGAAGAGCCTTCAATGGTAACCACTTGGGAAGGTTACAAGAACCTCAACGGGTTGGATATTGCGACCATGCATAAAATGCCTGAAAGCAATTTTCAACTTTACTTCACCAATATACAAGTAGAATAACTTTTACCCATTTTATTTTCTGTCGCAGTTAAGTTAATTTAGGCATTATGCGCTTATCCTTTTTCTTATTTCCTTTTTTATTGGATGCCCTCACTTTTGGTCAAAAGCAGTAAGAAGATACTGTCTTGGATAAGGATGCAATAAGTACTAAAAATAACAGAAAGATATTTTCAAACTATAATTTCCTTACAACGAGACGTATTGGCAATCTCAGAACCAACTCCTATTCACCAAAGAAATGTCCGCCTTTATTCAAAAAATGGGTGCCGATAGTAAGGAGTTTAAAGTGAGGAGCAATTTAGATTGAGCTGATAAATTCAAAATCACGCTTATTTCGTTTTATTTTTCAGCCTAAAACTAGCCCCTAGGATAAGTAGCGCAAAACCCAATAGCAACCAAAAACTGGATTTCAAAGAGTAGCTTTCTGCCAGAAAACCCAGAATAGGAGGAGCACATAAAAACCCCGCATATCCCGTTCCAGCAATAAAAGCTATTCCCTGTGAGGACTCAACACCTTTTACATTGCCGCCTATTCTAAAGATTTCCGGTACCATAACGGAAAAACCCAAACCGCTCAAAGCAAAACCTGTAATGGCCAAATACGTATGGGTCGTCAATACTAGTATATAGCCAATCATCGCTAAACCTGCCCCTAAGGCGACCATTTTCACTGATCCCATTTTGGCACTGACCCCATCACCCAAAAAGCGCCCCAATGTCATCGTAATCTGAAAACCTAAAAAACCAGCACCCCAAAGTGCTTCTGGAGCAACACTAACTTCCATTAAGTAAAGACCACTCCAATCAACTATAGCTCCCTCGCTTCCCATGGCCACAAATGAAATAAGACCCAATAATAGAATCGGTTTAAAGAGACCTAAATTAAATGGTTCTTTTTCTATGGTCTCCGCTACTTGTTGGACATATTTTTTGTGAAAAATAAGGTTCACGAAGAACACCAAAGCCACCGCCAGACCCATGTGTAGGACAGGATTGCCCAATGGCCCGATTAGAAAACTTCCAACTCCCGCTAATACACCTCCCAAACTAAAAAATCCATGGGAGGCTGACATAAATTTTACCCTATCCTTTTTTTCGAGCTCTGTTACCAAGGTATTCATGGATATATCCGTAAAACCATTCGATGCCCCAAAAAGGAAAAGTGCTCCCATCAGTGCATAATAGCTTGGGGCCATTAAGGGTAACATGGCAGCTGTACAGCTAAGCAATACGCCATACCAAGTAGCTTTACCAACACCAATTTTATTAATAATAGATGAGGCAAAAGGAAAAATTGAAAAAACCCCTAAGGACAAAAAGAATATGGCAAACCCCAATTGAGATTTATCAATGGACAAAGCCTCCTTGACCGTTGGAATATAAATGGCCCAAGTTCCGAACAAAATATTCAAACTGGCAAATACCCAAGAAGGACCAAAATACCTTGAATTGGTAAGGATGAGTTTAAGTGATTTCATTGATTATCGGGAAGGTTGATTTTTTATTTGGCTAGTTGAACTCAGAAACTATTTGTTAAGTATCCCCTCTTTTAAGATTTGCCCAAACCGGTACATATCCTCAAAGGAACAATAGAAAGGAGCTGGTGCCAAACGGATGACGTTAGGCTCGCGCCAATCTGTAATTACTCCGTTTTCCATTAAATAATTAAATAAAGGCTTACCTTGTCCGTGTAAAAAAACCGATAATTGGCAACCCCTATCCTTTGGAGTGATAATTTCAAAAGTACTCTCCGCCACTTCGGCATCAATTTCTTTTAAAACGAATTCCAAATAAGCAACAATAGCATTCCTTTTCTCAATTAACATTGGCATACCAACTTCCTCAAAAAGTTCTAGCGATGCCAAATACGGGGCTACCGATAAAATAGGGGCATTACTCAATTGCCAGGCATCCGCGTTTTCCATAGGTTCAAACTCAGGCCTCATCAGAAAACGCGTTTCTTTTTTGGTACCCCACCAACCCTCAAACCTTGGTATATCCTTTCTACCGAGATAGCGTTCGTGTACAAAGATTCCGGAGGCATTGCCAGGGCCACTGTTCATGTACTTGTAGCTGCACCATGCGGCAAAATCGGCATTCCAATCATGAAGTTTTAGTTCTACGTTCCCCACCCCGTGCGCCAGATCCCAACCAACATTCGCTCCCACTGCTTTACCGGCTTTGGTAATCGTTTCCATATCCATTACTTGGCCGTTGTAATAATTTACGCCTCCAATAAGTACCAAGGCCAGCTCCTCTCCTACTTCATTGATTTTTTCAATAATATCTTCGGTTCGCCAAAAGTGCTCCCCACTCCTCTTCTTAACTTCAAAAATGGTATCATTTGGGTTAAGGCCGTGAAAGCGGGCCTGACTCTGCAGCATGTATTGATCGCTTGGAAAGGCTTTTTCCTCACAAATAATCTTATATCTTTTGGTGCTAGGTCTGTAGAAAGACACCATTAACAAGTGAAGGTTAACGGTCAGCGTATTCATTACGGATATTTCTTTTGCTTTCGCTCCCACTACTTTGGCAAGGGGTTCTGCCAATCGCTCATGGTAGTCCCACCAGGGTTTCTTGGCATAAAAATGGCCTTCCACGGCCAATTCTGCCCAATCCTTCATCACCTCATCAACATAGTTCTTCGTTCGTTTGGGTTGTAGGCCCAACGAGTTACCCGTAAAGTAGATGACGTCTTTTCCGTTTATCTTGGGGAAATGAAATTCTTGTCGGTATTTCCTAAGCGGGTCTTTGGCGTCCAATTTCTTTGCAAAGGCCAGGGTGTTCTCAAATTGCATAGGATTCTTTTTTTCAAAAATACGACAATGGATAACACCCAAACATTTTTATATGCCCTTGGAAGTATAGAAATCCCCGAGTGTTTTTAAGAAATCCGCATTTCAAGAATGTGCTTTTTAAAGCCCATCTTCTCGTAGGCCTTTATGGCCGGTATATTTTCGTCATACACGGTTAAACGAATCTCGGTCAGACCTTTGGATAGGGACCATTCCCTCAGGGCATCCACTACCAAGCCGTTAATGCCCTTTCCTCTAAAATCAGGATGCGTATACATAAAACCCAAATAGGAATAGAATTCATGATTTAAATAGTGCCGGGCCTTTTTTTTAAGGGCATAACCACAGGCAATCAGCTTTGAACCGGACTCCACAACCACTACTTTGGCATCCTCAGAAGTAAGGAGTTCGGGTAAATCATAATAGGTTATTTCTCCCTTTTCCAAGGTTGGGTCAAAAGGTCGTTCCGCCCTGATGACGCCTTGTTCAAACTGTAACAATACTTCCAAATCGTCCTCGTTCGCTTCTCTTAGTACAATATCCTCTATCATTAGCCTTCTTATTAGGAACGATTAAAATACGTTATAAATCCATATTTTTACAAAAAGATAGCCATGCATTTTTTATCCCCGGTATTAGAAAATTATATCGCCCATAATTCTGAGGAGGAGCCAGATGTATTGAAGGAACTTACGCACGAGACCCACTTAAAGGTCATACAACCGAGAATGCTGACCGGACATTTTCAAGGAAGGGTGTTAAGCTTACTTTCTAAAATAACTAATCCGAAATATATCCTGGAAATTGGCACCTATACTGGGTATTCTGCCATTTGTCTAGCGGAAGGACTTCAAAAAGAAGGCATACTGCACACCATAGATGTCAATGCCGAGTTACATCCAATACAACGCAAGTATTTTGACAAAAGCGGTTTTGGCCCACAAGTCATTCAACATACCGGTAATGCCTTGGAACTAATACCGCAAATGAATATTGTATTCGACCTAGTCTTCATAGATGCAGAAAAAAAAGAATACACCAACTATTTAGAGGTAGTGCTACCCAAAACCAAATCCGGCAGTATCATATTATCGGACAACGTTTTATGGTCCGGAAAAGTTCTTGAACCTGTGAATCCAAAGGACAAAGCGACAAAAGTTTTATTGGAGTACAATAAGAAACTTAAAGAGCATCCCAAGCTGGAAACGGTGCTACTACCTATAAGGGACGGTTTAACGCTAAGTAGGGTAAAATAAGTCGTTGGTACAAACGATAAAATAGCCATGCGGAAAACATACCTACTAGGGCCCCAACGATAATATCTACTGGAAAATGCACACCTACATAAATCCTACTCGTTACAAACAGAAAGGGCCATATATAAAAAACGATGCTCCATTTGAAATGCTTTCGTAGAAAAAGAAAAACAAGCGTCGTTATGGAGAACGAGGAAGAAGCATGTCCTGAAAAGAAACTATAACCAGTGGGACTTCTTAAGATACGGATAAGTGTATTTATCTCTACGTCGTTATTAGGCCGCAAACGAGCCACCACTTCTTTGGTAAGGTCGGTAAGAGTCACCACGAAAAACACCATAATCAAGACCGTAAGAATCATGAAAAGGGCTTCACGTTTTGTATACTTCTTAAAAAAAAGAAAACCGAAGAGCAGGAACAAGGGTATCCATGTGGGTATTTTGGTTACGGTAGACCAAAAAACATCGTATTGCTCAATGCCTAAACTATTTAAATAAATAAACGTTTCCCTGTCCCACTCCAAAATCTCTTTCAACATAGGGACTTACTTTCTTTTTATACTGCCGGTAACGTCTCCTATACTTTTACCCACATCTCCAATTCCTTTCTTAATGTCCTTACCAATACCGGAATCGCCCAAACTACTTTTCACATCCTCAATATCGTTTTGGATGTCCTTTATAACACTCGTGTCTATTCCTTGTTTATCCGCACTTCTTTGTATCTCTTTCTTAATATCGTCCGTGGCATCCCTGAGTTGACGCATACCCTTGCCCAAACCTTTGGCAATGCCAGGAATTTTATCCGCGCCAAAAACCATCACCACGATAAACATGATGAAAAAAATCTCGCCCCCGCTAATGAATAAGAAATACGTTGAAATCATACCACAAATATAAACAAGTTTCGTTCTCCAATAAAAAAGCCCTGTTAAACAACAGGGCTTTTTATCAAATAAATTAGAGGATTATTTTCCTTTGATATTCTCCTTGAATTTGTCAAAATCGTTCTCCGCTTCTTTTTTAGGCCAACTATTGTTTGAGGTATCAATGTCCGCTGTCTCCAACTTTGGATCTGCGATGATTCCCGTAAGCTCACTAGTTGAAGATAGAACCAACTTTACCTCTTTATCGTTCTTTCTCCAAATTTCAGCCGGATACGTTATATTTTTCGTTGAACCATCTGCATAGGTATACTCTACAATTAAAGGCATAGGCAATCCCCCAGGCTTGTCGTAAGTAACCTCGTAGAAGTACTTCGGCTCCTTAACGGCAGCTCTTTCCGCTTCCGTCATGTTGTCCATCATAAATTCCTTCAAGGTTTGAGAACTTTCAGAGGGTGACTTTCCCTTAAGGTTCTCGTCGAAATCTTCGCTTTCACCATCTTCCAAATACACCAAAGGGGGTAAATCTGCCTCTGTCATATTCCGAGCGGCCATATACTCCTGCATTTTTTTGCTAGGCTTATCGCTCACGTAATATTTTTTAATTCCCTTAACCCCTATGTCAACGTAATCTGTGGTGTAGAACCATCCTCTCCAG
>CAJQMW010000448.1 GCA_905479535.1 uncultured Maribacter sp.
AACTCAAAAAGAAACCAAAGAAGAGGTTGCTGAAAAAGAGGAGGATACCAGCGATGCTGGAGGCCAAACTTCTGACGTAATCCCAGAGGGGGTGGAGATAATAAAAATGCCCCGTTTAAGTGACACCATGGAAGAAGGTACCGTTGCAACTTGGTTAAAACAAGTAGGGGATACCGTTGAGGAGGGTGATATTTTGGCGGAAATAGAAACGGACAAAGCTACAATGGAGTTTGAATCGTTCTATTCAGGAACCTTGTTACATATAGGTATACAAGAAGGGGAGTCTTCTCCCGTTGATGCGGTCTTGGCTGTGATCGGGCCAGAGGGAACGGATGTTGATGCTGTGTTGAATGCTAAACCACCTGCCGGAAAAAAAGATACATCTGAAGCTGAAAAGAAAGAAGAAAAACCGGAGCCTAAAGCAGAGACCACCTCGTATAAGGAGACAAAGGCTGTTAATGACGGTGAACGTATTTTTGCATCGCCCTTAGCTAAAAAAATAGCCGAGGATAAAGGTATTGATTTGTCGGATGTTACCGGATCAGGAGATAATGGGCGAATCATCAAAAAGGATATTGAGAATTATCAACCATCCAAGGCGGATGCAACTTCTACTTCAAAAACGGAAAGTTCGGCACCATCGGCTCCTGCTATCAGCTTGCCCGTAGGTGAAGAAGGTACCGAGGAAGTGAAGAATTCCAATATGAGGAAGGCCATCGCCAAGGCTCTTGGAAATTCTAAATTTACCGCACCTCACTTCTATTTGACCATTGAAGTTGATATGGATAACGCACAAGAATCGCGGGCCCAAATCAATAGTCTGCCGGACACTAAGGTGTCCTTCAACGATATGGTTTTGAAGGCTTGCGCCATGGCACTGAAAAAGCATCCGCAAGTGAACACATCTTGGAACGGGGATACTACGAAATACAACAAGCACGTTCATATGGGGGTTGCCGTGGCGGTGGACGAAGGCCTGGTGGTTCCGGTCGTAAAATTTGCAGATCAACTGGGCTTGACCCAAATAGGAGCCGCTGTAAAAGATCTAGCGGGGAAAGCTAGGAGTAAGAAAATTGCACTTTCTGAAATGGAGGGAAGTACCTTTACGGTCTCTAACTTGGGAATGTTCGGGATATTGGAGTTCACTTCTATTATTAATCAACCCAATTCCGCAATTCTGTCCGTTGGCGCCATAGTAGAAAAACCTGTGGTGAAGAATGGTGAGATTGTGGTAGGAAGTACTATGAAACTTACACTTGCCTGCGATCACAGAACCGTGGATGGTGCCGTGGGAGCTCAGTTTTTACAAACTTTGCGTTACTTCGTGGAAAACCCGGTTACGATGTTGGCATAACCTAGTATTTTAAAATACAATCCAACGGCATCCCATTTCAGGGATGCTTTTTTTATCTTTAGAAAAACTACCAATTCTATATGAAAAAAATAATCGTCTTACTTCAAACACTTATTTTAGTGGCCTGCGGTACCGGTAAGGTTGAACAGGAAACAACCTTGAACCCGAATAATGTGCCCCAAGGAGTAAGAGGTAGGATTGTAGAGCAACCGAATGAAAAGGCCACCAATAAAGTTGCCGATTCTAAAATGGAAACTCAGTTTTCATTTCCCAAGGATATTGAAGCGATAATGGATTTTTTAGCCTCGGATGAATTGAAAGGAAGGGATACGGGCAGTGAGGAAATAGATAAAGCAGCGAATTTTATCGAACAGGTTTTCAGGGAAAACGGAATAACTCCCTATTTTGATGCTTACCGCGACACACTTACAAATTTTGATAAACCTGCCTTTAACGTTGTAGGTTATTTAGAAGGTTCAGATCCCCGTTTAAAAGAGGAATTCATAATTTTAGGGGCACATTACGATCATATTGGCACGATCAGTCCAGAAAATGGGGATGCTATCGCAAACGGTGCTAACGACAATGCGTCTGGAACTGCAATGGTGTTGGAGCTAGCCCGTTATTTTGGAAAAAATAAGAATAATAAAAGGAGTATCATTTTTGCCTTTTTCAGTGCCGAAGAGAAGGGCTTACTGGGTTCTAAACATTTAGCGAACAAACTTACTGAAAGCGATTTGAACCTATATACAATGCTCAACTTTGAAATGGTCGGTGTTCCCATGGTGGGGAAAGACCACCTTTTATACCTTACTGGATTTGAACTTTCTAACTTGGCCGAGGTAAGTAACAGCTATGCTGGTGAGCAATTAGTCGGATTTCTGCCCAAAGCAAAAGAATTCAATCTTTTTAAACGATCGGACAATTATCCATTTCACGAGACATTTAATGTTCCTTCACAGACCTATAGTACTTTTGACTTTACGAACTATGGCCATTATCACAAAGTGGGGGACGAGAATTCTGAAATGGATTTTGCCCATATGGCCAAAGTAGTCAACAAATTAATTCCAATGGTATCCGGAATTGTAAATACCAATAATCAAGAAATTAAATACAACTAATGGCAAATGTCATCGTAACAGGTGCGAGCAGGGGAATAGGACTTGAACTGGTGCGGTTATTTGCAGCAGACGGACATAATGTGCTGGCCATCTCCCGAAATATTAGACCTATAGAAGCGTTGAGTCTTGATAGCATAAGTGCCATTTCCATGGATTTATCCGTTCCCTCCGAAATTGAAAAGATACATTCCTTTTTGACGGAAAGTTGGACTCACGTGGACATCCTAATCAACAATGCTGGCAAGTTGCTTAACAAGCCTTTTTTGGAAACCACCATACCGGAGTTTGAGGCTGTTTATAAAGTAAACGTTATTGGGGTAGCATTGATGACCAAGGCGATTTTGCCAAAAATGCCAAAGAGCGGTCATGTGGTTACCATTAGTTCCATGGGAGGTGTCCAGGGAAGTGTGAAATTCCCAGGACTTTCTGCTTATAGCTCCAGTAAAGGAGCCGTTATTACATGGACCGAACTCTTGGCCGAAGAATTTAAGGAGACCGGACCTTCATTTAACGTTTTGGCCCTAGGCGCCGTGCAGACGGAGATGCTAGAAGAAGCGTTTCCTGGCTACCAAGCTCCGACTACCGCCTTGGAAATGGCCACCTACATAAAAGAATTTTCACTTACCGGTAACAAACTGTACAACGGGAAACTGTTACAGGTATCTAGTAGCACCCCATAATATGCAGGATACGCTCCAGAAATATCTACCGGAAAGAGCTGTTCCACTATGTTTTGATCTAATTAAGGCAAACAAGGTACATTTAAAAATAGTGAACGAGCGTGTAACAAGGCATGGAGATTACAGGAGATTGCCCAACGGACAACATCAGATTACGGTCAATGCGACGCTTAACAAATACCGGTTTTTGATTACGCTGGTACATGAAATCGCCCACTTAGTGGCCTTTGAAAAGTATGGAAGAAGAATAAAGCCACATGGGTTGGAATGGAAAAGGACTTTTCAATACCTTATGATACCATTTATCCGTCCCGAAATTTTTCCTTCAAAACTATTGCCACTCTTGGCGAAACACTTTAGAAATCCAAAAGCGAGCAGTAGTACCGATGCCAATTTGTCCATTGCTTTAAAAGCATTTGACGAACAAGAATTAAATAAATCCTACATTTTTGAGTTACCCTATGGGAGCACCTTTCGAATCTATAATGGGAAGCTTTTTAAAAAAGGAAACAAAAAGGTGAAACGGTACGAATGCATTGAGGTACGAACGGGCAGAACTTATTTATTTCAGCCCAATGCAGAAGTGGAATTAATAATTGACTAAATTATCCTTGTTTTTATGATGTTGTCATCCTTTGCTTATTTATGGGACAAACCAGGTAAAACTAGAACTTATATAGGTATCAAATGAATAAGAATTATTACGCCGTATTAATGGCAGGAGGAGTTGGCTCACGGTTTTGGCCCATCAGTACAACTGGGTATCCAAAACAGTTTCACGACATGTTGGGTACCGGGGACACTTTAATACAGAAAACCTTCAAACGCCTTAACAAATTTGTGCCTACGGAGAATATCCTGATCCTTACCAATGAGCGTTATAATGATTTGGTCTTGGGGCAGTTGCCGAAGGTGAAGCAAGAGCAGGTCGTTTTGGAGCCCGCTATGCGGAATACGGCTCCCTGTATTTTATATGCAGCGCTAAAGATTCAGAAAATAAATCCAGAAGGGGTTATGATTGTTGCTCCTAGTGATCATTGGATAGAAGATGAGGAAGCTTTCGCTAAAGACGTAATCGCCTGTTTTGAAAAATGTGCAAAGGAAGAAGTATTGTGTACGTTGGGAATAAAACCAACCTTGCCAAATACTGGCTTCGGTTATATTGAATATGATAAAACAAGTAAAGACCAAATAAAAAAAGTAAACCAATTTCGTGAAAAACCGGATTACGATACGGCGAAGGAATTTTTGGCACAAGGGAATTTTCTATGGAACGCGGGCATTTTTATGTGGAGTGTCAAAACTATTGTGAACGCTTTTAAAAATTATCAACCGGAACAATATGAGTTATTTGAATCGGGATTGTCTTGTTACAATAATGAGGACGAGGGAGATTTCATAGCGGAGAATTACCATAAGGCAGAGAACATATCCATAGACTATGCAATTCTAGAACAATCAAGGTCGATTTTTGTTCTTGAAGCCACTTTTGATTGGAACGATTTAGGCACATGGGGTTCGTTGTTTGATAAATTGGATAAGGATAGGACCGGGAATGCCGTTGTAAATGCCAAAGTGCTTGCTGAGGACGCTCATGGCAACATGATAAGGTCCAAAGCAGGTAAAATAGTGGTGGTCGACGGACTTAAAGATTATATAATCGTTGACAAGGAGGATGTTCTTTTAATCTATCCAAAATCAAAGGAACAGGATATAAAACAGGTACTCAATACGGTAAAAGATACCTTTGGGGACGAATATGCGTAAACATGCAGGAAAAACTGAATCAAGATAACGTTACCCCAACTGAAAAGCCCACTGAAAGTGGGGAAGAGGTAAAAAAAGACTTTAAAGGGCTTGCCGGTAGTATTAAGAAGTTCTTGTCCGAACTATTGGATATACGAACGAATACGGATCAAGCGGCCACAAAGGAAGCCATCATCGCAGATATTCCCTTTAAGGGGCATACGTCATGGATTTTGATTTGTTCCATATTCATTGCATCCATCGGTCTTAATGCCAATTCAACCGCCGTGGTAATTGGAGCGATGTTAATTTCTCCTTTAATGGGCCCTATTTTAGGGATAGGCATGTCCGTAGCTATAAACGATATCGATACGCTAAAAAGGTCTTTCAAAAACTTTGCGGTCATGGTCGTGCTCAGTGTGATTACCGCTTATCTATTTTTTAGATTTTTTCCTTTAAGGGATGAATCCTCCGAACTTTTGGCAAGAACCGCACCGGATATTAGGGATGTGTTGATCGCCTTTTTTGGTGGATTGGCCCTGGTCATAGCGCGCGCTAAAAAGGGAACCATTGCCAGTGTTATTTTTGGTGTGGCCATAGCAACCGCTTTAATGCCGCCCTTATGTACCGTTGGTTTTGGTCTGGCCATAGGAAACTGGTCCTACGCTACAGGTGCACTTTACCTATTTACCATAAACACGATTTTCATTGCCTTGGCGACTTTCTTGGTGTTAAAGTTGTTGCGTTTTCCTATGGTGAGGTACGTGAACTCGAAGAAAAGAAGGTTAATAGGCAGGTTGGCTTCTTTACTGGCGATATTGGTAATGATACCGGCGGGAATTACTTTTTATAATGTATTTAAGCAATCACTTTTTAAAAGGGATGCCAATAACTTTATCGATGAGAAAATTGCCCCCTATCAGTTTTCTGGGGAGGGTAAGTTTTTAAAGGATTTTAGTGCTGTGGCATATAACGATGGGAAAGATTCTAAAATTGAACTGGTTTTTGTTGGTAATGAAGCTATTCCAGATAACGTAATCACTACCTGGAAGAACCAAATGGAAGATTATAAGCAATTGAAGGGTTCCGAACTTAGTGTTTTGCAAGGCTCTGGGAATGCCGAAGCCAACGAGCTAAAATATGTGAACGAGTTGTACGAATCACAAAAAAGTATCCTTTACAGCAAGGATGAGCGGATTCAACTCCTGGAAAGTGAACTTACACGTTTGAATAAATTATCGTACAATCAAATTCCGTTCAAGGAAATAAGTCTTGAAGCGAAGACCAACTATGAAAATTTGGAACGGCTGGGATATGCATACCTGATTTCCACCGACTTTAATAAAACGGATAGTATACCTTTGTTTGAAGTAACTTGGAAGAAAGAGGCTAAGCGGGCGGAAACCGTTAAGGATTTGAACAAGTTGCAAGAATGGTTGCGACTGCGGTTGAACAATAAGAATATTCAAATCAAGGAAGTGATTCGTGATTAATTGCGCTCTTCAATATACATCTGACGTACCTTTTTGAACAGATCGGAAGAATAGACAAAGTTCGTCACGGCTTCATTATCGGTTTTGAAAATTTCATTTTTTGTACCCTCCCATTCCTTATATCCGTTTTTAAGGAAAAGTATTTTTTCTCCAATCTGCATAACGGAATTCATATCATGGGTATTGATAACGGTGGTGATATCGTATTCCTCCGTTATTTCTTTGATGAGGTCATCAATCAATATGGCTGTTTTAGGATCTAGACCGGAATTTGGTTCGTCACAAAAAAGGTATTTAGGGTTCATGACAATGGCACGGGCTATAGCTACCCTTTTTTGCATTCCTCCAGATATTTCCGATGGGAACTTGTTGTTGGCGTCGATTAGGTTTACCCGTTTTAATACAGTATTTACACGGTCCTCCATTTCAGATTTGGGTTGTTTGGTAAACATCTCCAACGGAAAACGCACGTTACCTTCAACCGTCATGCTATCAAATAGGGCACTACCTTGAAAAACCATGCCCATTTCTTGTCGTAAATCCCTTTTCTCGTCATCCGTAAGTTCAGAATACCTTTTACCGTCGTAAATGATACTTCCTTCTTCAGGTGTAAAAAGTCCCAAAAGACACTTTAGGAATACGGTTTTTCCCGAACCGCTTTGGCCAATTACCAAATTTGTTTTTCCAGTCTCAAATGTGGTGGAAATACCCTTTAAAACGTGGGCCTCACCAAAAGACTTATGTATGTTGTCTACTTCAATCATTAGCCTAACAGGAGCTGCGTTAATAAGTAATTTAAGATAATGATGACCACACTGGTCCAAACAAAAGAGGTCGTACTGGCCTTGCCTACCTCCAAGGCACCGCCTTTCATATAAAAACCGTGAAATGAAGGAATAGTGGCAATGATAAATGCAAAAATCAATGTTTTGATGAATGCATACGCAATATGAAAGGGAACAAATTCTGATTGGAGTCCGGTTACGAAATCCGTACTGGTTAAGAACCCGCCGAATACTCCGGCCAACCATCCTCCAAAAATACCAACGTACATGGATATCGCAATGGCGAACGGGTAAAATAACATGGCAATTATTTTTGGAAAAACCAGATAGTTCAAAGAGTTGACGCCCATGACTTCCAAAGCATCAATTTGCTCGGTCACCCGCATGGTCCCAATGCTTGAGGTGATATAGGAGCCAACTTTTCCCGCCATGATGATAGATACAAACGTAGGTGCAAACTCCAATATTACAGACTGTCTAGTAGCAAAACCGATAAGGCTTCGTGGAATAATGGGGTTGGTTAAATTCAATGCCGTTTGTATGGCAACTACGGCACCTATAAAGAAAGAAATAAATACAATGATACCCAATGACCCATAAATTAACTCGTCTATTTCCTTTAGGATCAGCGATTTCATTATTCTCCACTTCGTCGGTTTTTTAAAAACCTCCCGGACCATAATTGCATAGCTGCCAACAGACGCTAAATAGTTCATGTATTTAAAAATAGGTTTCTTAGCGTAAAAATAACAATAAAGGAATGGATTTAACCCTCATTTAAACTTTTAAGGGGGATTTTATTTACTTTTACCTTATGAAGATATTACGCATTAAAATTAGAAGTCTTTTTTCCCTTTCCTCCTTCATTTTAGTCCTGTTCGTCGCATTTTCCGCTAATTCCCAAAAAAAGGATAAAACAGAGGGTGCAATACCAATTAAGGTGTCTCCAAAACTGGTTGTGGGCATCGTTGTGGACCAAATGCGTTATGACTACCTGACCAGATTTTACAATCATTATGGAGAGGACGGTTTTAGAAGATTGGTAGAAGAGGGTTATAATTGCAAGAACAACCATTTTAATTATGCCCCTACCAGTACCGGTCCCGGACACACTTCGGTCTATACGGGAACTACTCCATCAACTCATGGTATTATAGGGAACAATTGGTACGATAAGGAAGATGATGTGGATGTTTATTGTGCTTCGGATGACACCTATAATTCCGTAGGCACCGCTTCCAATGTAGGTAAGATGTCGCCACACAGAATGACGGTCACCACGATAACGGATGAATTGAGGTTGCATACCCAAATGAAGGGAAAAACAATAGCCATAGCATTGAAAGACAGGGGGGCCGTCCTTCCCGGTGGACATACGGCCAATGCTGCTTATTGGTTTCATGGAGAAGATGAAGGAAAGTGGATCAGTAGCACTTATTACATGAATCAGCTTCCAGACTGGGTTAATGATTTTAACTCATCAGGGAAAGCACAATCCTATAAAAAAACATGGAATACACTTCGGGATATCAATACGTATATAGAAAGTGGTCTGGACAACAATCCCTATGAAGGATTGTTCCAAGATGAGGTGACCCCCACCTTTCCGCACAGCACGCCAAACCTATTGGATAAAACACGTGATTTTGAATTTATCAAAGCCACTCCCTATGGAAATAGCATTACCGCCGATTTTGCGATTGAGGCCTTAAAACAGGAAAATTTGGGTAAGGATGCCATTACGGATTTCTTGGCCATCAGTTTTTCAAGCACGGACTATGTAGGTCACAAATATGGGGTGAATTCGAAGGAAGTTCAGGATACTTATCTGAGGTTGGACGAGGATTTGGCACGACTGTTCAAAGCATTGGACAAAAATGTAGGTAAGGACGAATACACTGTGTTTTTAACGGCAGATCACGGTGCAATTGATGTTCCAGGTTATCTTAAAAACCAAAGAATACCTGCGGGTTACGTAGATTACGAAACGACGAAAACCAAATTCTCCGAATTTTTAAAATTCAAATATGGTACCGAAGATATCATTAAGAATTTTTCAAACCTTCAATTCTTCTTAAATCATAAAATTGTGAAGAATTTAGATCTGGATTTGAAGGATGTCCAAGAGACCCTTGCACTGGAACTTCTAAGTTACGATTACGTTGACAGGGTATATACGGCATATCAAATGTGGCAAAACGATTACACCTCTGGGATACCCTATATCCTCCAGAACGGCTATAACCAGAAAAGGTCCGGAGACATATTGCTAGTATTGAAACCCGGTACGATTAGTTATCCAGTGACCGGATCTACACACGGTTCTCCCCAAGTGTACGATACCCACTGCCCTTTACTTTTCTACGGAAAGGGAATAAAGAAAGGAAGTACGGTAGCAAGAACTGAAATCCCGGATATTGCGCCCACTATAGCTACATTATTAGGAATATCTTTTCCGAGTGGTAATACCGGGCAACCAATTGCCGAAGTGTTAGAGTAATATGGAGTTATGAGCAAACTTCCCATTGGCGTTTTTGATTCCGGCATTGGAGGGACCTCCATTTGGAAGGAAATTCAAGCCCTATTACCAAAGGAAAACTCCATTTATTTAGCTGATAGTAAAAACGCTCCTTATGGGGAAAAACCTTCAGAGGAAATACTAAGGCTGAGTATCAAAAACACCGAGTATCTTTTAAACCGTAATTGTAAATTGATCGTTGTTGCCTGTAACACGGCCACCACCAATGCTATAGACTACCTTAGAAAAACCTATAAAGTCCCTTTTATTGGGATAGAGCCGGCGATAAAACCTGCGGCCTTAAATTCAAAATCCAAAACCGTGGGTGTTTTGGCTACCAAAGGCACCTTAACCAGTAGTTTGTTCCACAGTACTTCGCAAAACCATGCGGAGGGAATACAGATAATTGAACGACAGGGTAAGGGATTGGTAGAACTTATAGAGAACGGTGAATTGAGAGGTGATACAACACGTCAGCTTTTACAAGAGTACCTACGGCCCATGTTGGATAAAGGAATCGATTATTTGGTATTGGGTTGTACCCATTATCCCTATTTAATCCCCTTGTTAAAGGAACTGCTGCCAGAGAGCGTGAAAATTATTGATTCTGGTGAGGCGGTTGCGCGACAGACAAAATCTATTTTGGAGAGGCATGGCATTTTAAACCTTTCCAAGCTTGATGGAAAGCATCAATTTTATACCAATTCTAATGTGGCGCTACTTAAGCGGTTTTTAGATCACCACCGAACATCTGTAGAAGTGACTTATTTGGATTTTTGACATACCACTTACTAAATCACATGGTTTTATTGGTGCTAGAAATAGGTTCTATTTTATCCTGATATAGGTTAAATAACTGAAGGAATGCTTGTGTTTTTCATCTTTTGGATGGTATTCTTCGGTTACCAACTTCCATATTTTCCCGTCAATTTTTGGAAAAAATGTATCCCCTTCAAAACTTTCATGTACTCGGGTAAGTTCTATCGTGTTCGAGAAAGGTTCCGCCTGTTTATATATTTCGCCACCTCCAATAATAAAAGATATAGGGTCGGTTTCAACCATGGCTATTGCATCTTCTAGAGAGTGCACCACGACGCATTCGTCGAAATTTGTTGTATAGTTCCTGTCCCGGGTGACAATGATGTGCTTTCTATCCGGCAGAGGCTTGTCAAAAGCATCGAAAGTTTTACGGCCCATGATGATGGTATGGCCAGAGGTCAGTTTTTTAAAGCGCTTAAAATCGTCGGGTAGGTGCCACGGTAAGTCCCCGTCTTTTGCGATGGCGTTGTTTTCCCCTGCCGCCGCTATCATGGTGATGATATTCATTTTTTATAGATTATATGAAACGTAATAGCAAAAAGCACGCCAATAAAAAGCCACAATAGCTATCTTTAGGCTAAGATACGGCAATTGATTTTTCTGTAACGGTCAGATTAAAATTTGTAAAAGCGGTTTAGTAGAAGAATGAATAGAATAATTCTGTTATTGGTTCTGATAAGTTTTAATTTTTGTTTCGCTCAAACAGAAATTCAAAACAAAACATTATGCCATTACGCCGTTGAACTCACAAGACAGAATGTTGTCTATGATGCTAGTTATTTTGCTATTGACTACCCCAACGGGGATGTACCGAGCGATAAGGGGGTCTGTACTGACGTAATTGTTCGCGCATACAGAATGGGTATCGACTTGCAGAAAGAAGTTCATGAAGACATGAAAATGAACTTTGGTAAGTAGCCTAAAATTTGGGGGCTTACAGGAACCGACAAGAATATAGACCATAGAAGGGTGCCTAATTTGATGACTTTTTTTAGCAGACAAAACGCTGCTAGAGCAATTACGTTTAGGGCCAGCGATTATGTTCAGGGAGACATCGTCTGTTGGAGTCTTG
>CAJQMW010000449.1 GCA_905479535.1 uncultured Maribacter sp.
AAATGCAGGTTTCCCAATTGGAAGGAAAAGAAATTACTACCATAGAGGGACTGTCCGAAGATGGTTCTCATCCTGTACAGCAGGCCTGGAAAGAGATAGACGTTCCGCAGTGCGGTTATTGTCAGGCGGGTCAGATAATGACCGCGTCCGCTTTTCTGGAAAAAAACCCCGATCCATCTACTCAAGAAATTAGAACCGCCATGCACGGAAACATTTGTCGTTGTGCATCTTACAATCGGATTGAAAAAGCGGTTGGGATTGCCGCTGCAAAACAGGTGGCGAAAATTACAGAAGTAGAAACCGAAACTAAATTGGCCTAATCTAAAAATCGAAAATCATGTCAACAATAATACCAACAAAATTTAGCAGAAGGTCCTTCTTAAGAACATCCTCACTTGCAAGTGGCGGAATGCTCATCGGTTTTAACTTGTTTACGGCCTGTGAGGACAATGTAAAAATGCCCGTAGATATTGCGGAACTGGATTACAACGATTTTAACGCCTTCATTAAAATATCTGATGAAGGGATGGTGACCATATTCTCCCCAAATCCGGAAATAGGTCAAGGAGTAAAAACATCGATGCCCATGATTATAGCCGAGGAATTGGATGTGCCATGGGAAAATGTAAACGTAGTACAAGGGGCCTTGGACACGAAAAACTACACGAGGCAGGTTGCGGGAGGTAGTCAATCCATTCGTTTTGGATGGGACGCGCTGCGGGAAACGGGTGCCTCGGCACGTCAGATTTTAATCAACGCGGCAGCGGCAAGATGGGGCGTAGACCCATCGGAATGTTCGGCAAAACTGGGTGTGATTACGAATGCCAATGGCGATACCTTAACCTACGGAGATGTGGTTAACGAAGCGGCCAAATTGGAATATGAAAGAGCTTCTAGCTACGAGGATGTCGCTGAAGGAGAAGCCGTTGAGGAGGAAAAAGAAGTCATTGCCTTGAAAGACCCAAAGGATTATACCATTATTGGAACGGACAGGGGCAATGTGGATATTGATGAAATTATTACCGGCAAGCCCCTCTTTGGCCTTGATTATAAAAAGGAGGGCATGGTGTATGCTTCGGTTTTGCGACCACCTGCCTTTGGTCAAGTACTGGAATCTTTTGATGCTGCAGACGCAAAAGCGATTCCGGGGGTTATTGATGTTATTAAAATAGGCGAAAAGGCAAAATCCATGTTGGACGGTGAAGAGGTTAACTGGACCGTGAAACTAACGCCTACCGAAAAGGTGGTCGTCATCGCGGAAAACACTTGGGCGGCCATTAAGGGAAAAAATGCAGTGAAGGCAATTTGGTCTGAAGCCACTCCATTGGAGAATACAGCGGCACACGATAAAATCCTAACCGATCTATTGGATGGGAAAGAATTTAATACGTTGAGAAAGGACGGTGATGTGAAAAAGGCTTTTGCCGCTGCGGACGTCGTTTTGGAACGTACTTATGAGTCTCCATTTTTGCCCCACAATACCTTGGAACCCATGAATTTTTATGCCGATGTTACCGACGATAAAATCCATTTGGTTGGTCCTGTTCAAACCCCTGCAGATGCTGCCGCAACCGTAGCACAAATGCTTGGACGAGATATCGAAGACGTACATCTGGAAATGACGCGTATGGGCGGAGGCTTCGGTAGGCGTTTGTACGGGGACTTTGTTTATGAAGCAGCAGAAATTTCAAACGCGATTAAAAAACCTGTAAAAATGTTTTCTACGCGCGAGGACGATATGACGACAGGAGTATATCGCCCTGCCATCAAATATAGAATCAAAGCCAGTGTAAAAGACGGCGAGGTCACGGGCTATCAGTTAAAAGAGGCGGCGGTGAACGGGAACATGTACGGTCTTATTCCGAATTTCTTTCCTGCAGGTGCGATCGAGAACTACCAAGTAGATGTAGCCAGTTACGATAGTAATATTACCACAGGAGCTTGGCGTGCGCCTTACACAAATTTCCTTTCCTATGCGGAACAAAGCTTTCTGGATGAACTAGCTGAAATGATGGAGAAGGACCCGGTACAAATGCGTATGGATATGCTGGAAAAAGTAAAAGGAACTACCGATGACCGAATTCAATATTCTGCGGAACGTCTGCAGGACGTCCTTAGACTAGCGGTCGAAAAGTCCGGTTATGGAAATGAAAAGGAAGGTGTTTATCAGGGAATATGTGCCTATTATTGTCATAACACCCATGTAGCCGAGGTGGCAGATGTCGTTATGGAGAATAATGCACCTGTAGTCAAGAAAATTACTGTTGCGGTTGATTGCGGGATTGTAGTTAATCCTTTAGGCGCATTGAACCAGATAGAAGGTGGAGCTATCGATGGCGTGGGACATTCTATGTACGGGGATTTTTCTTTCAAGGACGGAAAACCACAAAGCAAGAATTTTGATGCCTATAGGTTGATTCGTATGAACGAAACACCAGTGGTAGAAACTCATTTTGTGAAAAATACATTGAGCCCTACCGGTTTGGGAGAGCCTACATTACCTCCTGCAGGAGCAGCTGTGGCGATTGCCTTGAAAAAGGCAACCGGTAACCGTTTGTACAAGCAACCCTTTGTAAGCAACATGAATTCCAAACCCATTTTAGGATAGTCTATGGAGGTATTGTTTTTTGGGATTGCCAAGGATATCGTGGGTGCCTCGCAGATGGCTTTCTCTTCAGAGTCGGATACGCCGGAAACGGTTGGAGCGCTAAAAAAACACTTGGCAGAGACCTATCCAGAATTTTCAAGGTTGACTTCAATGGCAGTTGCCGTGAATAGCGAATACGCCAAAGATAATGTACCTTTGAAAAGGGATGATGAAGTAGCTATCATTCCCCCCGTAAGTGGAGGCTGATGAAAAAGCGAATAGAAATTGTAGAACACATTGATACTTCCCAAGTGTATGCCGAACTATCGGATCCACTCAGCGGAGGTATTTGTGTTTTTGTAGGTGCGGTCCGGGAATTTACCGAGAACGAGGAAGTTGTTGCCTTGGAGTTTGAAACCTACAAAACGATGGCACTAAAAGAAATGGATAAAATTGCCGAACGTGCCCTAGAAAAGTGGAAATTGAATAAAGTGGTAATGAAACATGCCATAGGGCAGAAGAGTGTTGAAGAACCGGTAGTTATTGTAGGTGCTTCTTCCGCCCATCGGGATGAGTGTTTTGAGGCTTGTCGTTTTTTGATAGACACTTTAAAAGAAACGGTTCCTATTTGGAAAAAAGAGATTTTTAAGAATAAAACAGTTTGGGTTTCTGCGCATCCGTAGTTTGTTGGCTCTTACCCATGGATAAGGGAAGTCATACGATTGCCAGCGGATGAAGGGGTTGAAAAGCCCAGCGATTAAAAATAATCTTTAACTAAAAAGCTAAAACTGAATCTCTAACAGATTTCTTCTTTTGCCGAAATGAATTCAGCTCCAAGCTCGGAAATAACAATGATTTTTCATTATTAATGACAAAACAACTCTCACACTTAGACGAATCAGGCAATGCCTCCATGGTGGATGTCTCAAACAAACAAGCATCTGTAAGAACCGCAGTTGCTTCTGGAAAAGTATTTTTTCCAGAGAATGTTTTTGAACAACTTGCTGCGGATGATTTCCTCGGAAAAAAGGGAAGTATCATACAAACTGCTGTAATCGCTGGAATTCAAGCGGTGAAAAAGACTGCTGAATTGATTCCACTCTGCCATCAATTGAATCTTTCTAAAATACAATTAGATATTGCTCCATTAAGTAATTCTCTACAAATTACTTGCACAGTAAAGTGCAATGAACAAACCGGCGTTGAGATGGAAGCCTTAACGGGAGTATCCGTCGCGGCATTGACCATTTATGATATGTGCAAAGCACTTTCGCAAGACATAAGAATATCAGAAATACAATTAGAACAAAAAACGGGAGGTAAGAATGATTTCAACCGCTAAGTTATACGGACTCGTTTTATCCGGAGGTAAAAGCACGCGAATGGGCACCGACAAAGGTTTGATTGCTTATCATGGTATCCCGCAACGCGAATATTTATATGGATTATTAAGTCAGGTTTGCGAAAAAACTTTCATTAGCCTACGGAAAGAACAACAATCGGATTTACCTTCGGAAATGCGGACCATCTTAGATTTGAACGAATTCAAAGGGCCTTACAACGGATTGTTATCTGCCCACAAAAAATATCCCGAAGTGGCGTGGTTAGTCTTGGCCTGTGACCTACCTCTAATGGATTTGGAAGCACTAAAGGAA
>CAJQMW010000450.1 GCA_905479535.1 uncultured Maribacter sp.
CTCTAGGACCCTTGATTTTTCTCAGTTTGATTTAATATATGCCGGGGCACAAAAAAATATGGGGCCGGCAGGAACGACTTTGGTAGTGGTAAAAGAAGATATTTTGGGGAAAGTTTCCAGGAAAATACCTTCTATGTTAGATTATCAGGTTCATATCAGCAAGGATAGTATGTTCAACACGCCTGCAGTGTTTCCCGTTTATACTTCTATGTTAACCCTGGAATGGTTGAAGAATTTAGGTGGGATTGCAGCAATTGAGGAAGAAAATGAAAAGAAGGCCAGATTACTATACTCCGAAATAGATTTAAACCCTGTTTTTGAGGGATACGCTAATAAAGACGACCGTTCCCTGATGAACGCTACCTTTAATTTAACGAACGACGCTTTAAAAGGACCATTCGAAAAAATGCTTCAGGAAGCTGGAATTAATGGACTTAATGGGCACCGTTCTGTTGGAGGATACCGCGCAAGTATGTACAATGCCCTTTCTCTTGAAAGTGTTGGCGTGTTGGTAGATGTCATGAGTGAAATGGAACGCAAAGGATAATTTATGCGAATACTTGCAAACGATGGTATATCTCCCGCTGGGGTAAAAACATTAGAAAACGCTGGATTTGAGGTAATGACAACCCGGGTTGCTCAGGAACAGTTGGTCAATTTCATCAATAAGAATCAAATTGCTGGCTTATTGGTAAGAAGCGCTACCAAGGTAAGAAAGGATGTTATTGATAATTGCCCTAGCTTAAAATTGATCGGTCGTGGTGGTGTTGGAATGGATAATATAGACGTTGGTTATGCTAAGGAAAAGGGTTTACATGTTATAAATACACCTTCGGCCTCATCAGAATCGGTAGCGGAACTAGTTTTTGCGCATTTGTTCGGAGGTGTCCGATTTCTACATGATGCCAATAGAAATATGCCGCTCGAAGGGGATAGCAAGTTCAAACAACTAAAAAAGTCCTATGGTAACGGGAGAGAGCTCAACGGGAAAACACTTGGCATAATAGGATTTGGAAGAATTGGACAAGCAACAGCTAAAATAGCCTTGGGAATAGGAATGAATGTCGTTTATTACGACTCTTCCTTAGACACGTTTACACTTACCCTTTCTTTTTTTGATGGACGCTCCCTTGAGTTTCAGTTAGCGTGCATATCAAAAGAGGAGTTATTAAAAAAGGCCGATTTCATTACGCTACATATACCTGAGCAAAAGGAATATACCATTGGGAAGAAAGAATTGGAACAGATGAAAGAAGGTGTAGGTATTGTTAATGCGGCCAGAGGTGGTGTTATTGACGAGGTTGCATTAATAGACGCCATTGATGACGGAAAGGTCTCATTTGCAGGTCTGGACGTTTATGAATCCGAACCTAATCCTGAGATAAAAATTTTAATGCATCCCAATATATCACTGACCCCTCATATAGGAGCGGCTACTAACGAAGCCCAAGACCGTATTGGCAAAGAGCTAGCAGACCAAATTGTATCGCTATTAAAATAGCCTTTTATTTATTGATTATTGTGCCTTTTTCGTACATTACGAATTGAACACTAAATCAGCTAAAAAATGTCAGGATTATTAGATTTATTGAGTAGCCCAATGGGCAAGCAACTTATAAGCGGAGTAGCGGGACAAACAGGGCAGCCCGAAAATAAAACGGCGGATGTATTAAGTATGGCAATGCCATTGCTTCTAGGCGCCATGAAAAAAAATGTTTCCACACCACAGGGGGCACAAGGTTTAATGAGTGCACTATCCGGCAAGCATGATGGGAGTATTCTAAACGATCTTGGCGGTCTTTTTGGAGGTGGCGTGGACCAATCCGTTATGCAGGACGGTGCCGGAATATTGGGTCATGTATTTGGTGATAAACAACCACAGGTAGAAAATGCGCTGAGTCAGAAATCCGGTTTGGATACCGGCTCCATTGCACAAATACTTAAGATTGCGGCCCCTATAGTTATGGGGTTCATAGGAAAGCAAACCTCGCAAGCCAAGGTTAACGACTCCAGTGGCATGAATGCACTATTAGGCAGTATGCTGGGCGGACAGCCTCAAGAAAATCAGAGCCTTATAACCACTTTACTTGATGCCGATGGTGATGGGAGCATCCTAGACGATGTAGCCGGAATGGTCATGGGCAGTAACAAGAAAAAAGGAGGTTTAGGCGGACTCCTTGGAGGACTTTTTGGAAAATAATTTTGCTCAACATAATTTAACAAACCCATCCAACTCGCGTTGGATGGGTTTTTTGTATCTTAACCTTATGAAAAAGAAAAGAAATATCAAAAAATTACTGTCCTATATTGGAATCGTACTTGGAGTAATAGTATTGGCCAATTGCGGCACCTCAAAAGAGGCATTATTCATTACGGATGAGGAAAAACAGGCTTTTGCTGCGGTAGAAGGTGATACTGTAGAAATCGCGAACGAAGAAGCGGAGTATCAAATAATCATCATTGATCCTGGCTTTTTCACTTGGTTGAATTCCATTGCTAAACCCGAGGGATATTATTCACAAACTTTTTTAGAAAACCGAAATCAGTTGTTGGTACTCAATTGGAACCAACGCGCCATGCTCCCTACTGTGTATGATCCCGATCTTTACCAAATGCAAATAGACTATCAGCCAGATATTGATTATGGTTATGAAGTTAACTATAAGCTCTACAATTACTTCATTTACTTTCAAAGAAAGTATAATGAGCGCTTAGGACCTTTTGTAC
>CAJQMW010000451.1 GCA_905479535.1 uncultured Maribacter sp.
CAATGATGAAAAACATTGGTCACGCTATGTGCTGGCAATTGCGGTTGTACTTCCGGTATTACTTTCCTTGGATTTTATAGGAGTTTTTAGTCTCTTTTGGGGAGAATCCATTTCCCTATTTTTTATTGCCACCCACTATATGCTGGAATCCTAATATTCATAATATGTACTTACTATTAAACCTATAGTAAATAATGACCCTGAGAAGATTTTATTTCTGCACCTTAAGTTTATCCATACTATTTGGATTGATTGGCTCTTGCAAAGAAAATAATGCCAAGAAGGCTTCACTATCCCGAATAGCGATAACCAATTCGACTGAAAATACACCGGCCTTACCCCAAAGTCAAAAGGTCCATAAAAGTATGTTCGTTATTGCCCCGAACGGACTAAGCCTCAGAAAAGAAAATGCTATTAACAGTGAACGGTTGCTTCTAATGCCTTTGGGTAGGGAAGTTAGGGTCTTGGAAGAAGTGACCGATGATAGTTTAACTATTGAAAATATTAGAGGTGCAATGCTTAAAATAGAATATCAAGGAAATAAAGGGTTTTCCTTTAGCGGATATTTATCTCCCTTTCCACTTCCAAATAAAGGTCAAAGCATAGCAGGTTATGCAGACAAGCTGAAAAAGTTATTTCCTGATGTATCCTTCTCATCAAAACCTACCGACCCTGATTTTCACGAAGGAACCATAGATACCTTTAGACTACCCGCACGTAGTTGGAGCGAAGCCTTCTTTATGGCTTTTGCGATATACCAACTTCCAAAGTCCTTTGGTTTTCCAGATTCGAAAGGTGTTGCCCAAGAAACGATTGAAGAGCCCACCAAACCTACAGAAGCATGGTCCAGCTTTATGACCATAACAAGAACAGAAAATAATTTTAAAAGTATTGAGTATGCTTACCGCGCAGAAGGTTTTGGATATCGAATGCTACTGACCAGACCTAACGAGAATTCCTTCGAGATTGAATATTTATCTTTTATAGACTGAAACCTAAAGGAATTCATTTTTTATTTCAAAAACTCCAAACATACCGGACTTGAGAGTTGGATTTCGTTTATGAACGCTAAGGTCCCCATTTCTTGATCTCGTTTAAAAACTGAAATATTATCGCTTTTTTGGTTGGCTACCAGTAAGAATTTACCGGATGGGTCTATGCCGAAATTACGGGGCCAGTCTCCCCGTACCTCTTCCCTGCCCACCAACGCTAATTTCCCCGTTTGGGCATCTATCTTAAAAATTACAATTGTATTTTCACCTCTATTGGAGCCATAAAGGAATTTTCCATCCTCAGAAATATGAATATCCGCACAAAAACTTTCTCCAGCAAAATTGTCCGCTAAGGTGCTTTTCGCTTCTACTTTCTCATATGTTTCTTCCTCGCTCCTCTTAAAAACAGTTACCGTCGAATTCAGTTCATTGATGACATAGAGGAATTTACCGTCCTTTCCAAATTCAAAGTGGCGTGGACCAGCACCCGAAATCATATTTAAAGAAGGTTGACCATGGGGAATAAATTTCTCGTCCTTGAGTTGATAGCGCTTTACTGCATCTAGACCTAGGTCGGCAACGAAAAGCCCGTCCGAAGTAAACCGTGCCGCATGGGCATGCGAGGTTTTAGCGGTATCCAATTTTTTATGATCAATAGATTGAAACTTTGAGCCAAAAGAACCATCTTCTTCGGTTTGGTAAAGCGTTATATTACCTCCGGTGTAATTGGATACCGCAACCAAATCTCCCTTCTCAGATATGCTTATATGACATGGGTGAGCTCCCATGGTAGACTCTGTATTCAATTTTATCAAGCTATCATTTTCAATCTCAAAAGCGGTAACCGAACCACTTGCATCTTCAAAATCGGCCACCTCGCTTACGGCGTAGAGATTTTTTTTATTGGGGGATATTTTTAGAAAAGAAGGGTTCGTCATCTCGGCAACCAAGGACTTATTTGCTAGTGTACCATCATCGATGTTGAAAGAAAAACTATAGATGCCATTACTGCCGTTATCTGTGTAGGCCCCTACAAAAAGAGTTTTATTTTCTAGGGT
This sequence comes from uncultured Maribacter sp., assembly GCA_905479535.1. Taxonomy (GTDB): domain Bacteria; phylum Bacteroidota; class Bacteroidia; order Flavobacteriales; family Flavobacteriaceae; genus Maribacter. The sequence continues at coordinate 2,051 of CAJQMW010000451.1, forward strand.
TTGCGTCATTTTACAGCTAACGAATTGAAATATGTAAATTACTGTAAATATCCAGGATAAATATCTCATAAGTTAGTGGTTAAATCCCTAAAAATAATCAGAAATGTCAATTTTCAATCTAAAAAACGAAAATTATGAATAATGTGTTTGATGGAAAAGAGATTGTCTTACTTCTATTTTTTTGAATGCATCCATACGCGATTTGGTTCAAGCCCTATAATATCGTATTACACAACATATTTAGCAATACACACAACAAATAATCTGGTCAGATAACCTTATTGATATAGTTTTACGGAGTAATGCGTACATTAAATCTACATAATGGCACTACGGAACTTGCTTTGCTAGGAATTCTATTCATATATTCAACACAAGTTTTGACACAAAAAATTGCCCCGGTAGCTGTTGACGATAACTATGTTCTAGGTATAAACTTTACGCTGCAAAGAGGTGAATCCAATGGTTTACTTGCTAATGATACTGATGCCAATGGTAATGGTACGATAAGCGTTCAGACGGACCCGGTTATTGACCCGGCCAACGGGACGGTAGTTCTAAATGCCGATGGTAGTTTTAGCTATGCCCCAAATAATGGATTTTTAGGTACTGATGCTTTTACTTACAAGGTCTGTGACGATGGTTCGCCAAACGATGTGGTATCCAGGTTTGATTTTAATAACCCAGATTTAACAATCGCAACCGTTGGACCAGACGCAACATCGGTAAACCCATTGGCAGCACAACTCGGTTGCGGTATTTACTTTCCCACGGGAGCCGGTGGATCAACAG
>CAJQMW010000452.1 GCA_905479535.1 uncultured Maribacter sp.
AAAATTGTCACTACCAATATTAATAGGGCTGCTTACCTGGAACCTCTCGGCACAGACAGATTATACAAAATCGTTGGACGGTATTGAATGGGTAAAAATTGAATCAAAGTCAAGCATATCCTTGAAAACCCATGACAGAAATGAAATTTTAATTTTGGTAAAGGATATGAAAAGTATCCCGGAAAAAGCGAAGGGGTTAAAGCTTTTGGGTGAAGTTGGTGAAGACAATACCAGTGTAGGTTTTAACGTGGTGGAATCCGGTAACGATCTCATAGTGAAAAATGTGAGAAAGTCTGGCGAAGCGGAAATTTTCCTCCCAAAATCGCAAAACCTCTCAATAACTAATACATGGGGCGGTTTGACGACCATAGACGGATTTAGTGGCGAAGTAGAAGCGAATTCTAATCTGAATGGGACGCTTGTTTTAAGTAATCTAGCTGGAGCCGTTACGGCATATTCCCTTAATCATGGAATCCAAGTGGTCTTCGATAAAATCAACCAAAAAGCACCGATTGATATCAGAACTACGAATGGTGAAATTGATGTAACACTTCCTGAGAACACATCCGCCAATTTGGAACTAAGTTCTTGGAATGGTGACATATACACGAATTTTGACCTCAAAAGACCTGACAAAGATGGTTTAATATCAATTTCAGACAGGAATATTAAAGGTGCAATCAATGGAGGCGGAGTTGATATAACATTGAAATCTACAAATGGCACTATCTATCTAAGAAAAAAATAAGAACGATCAAAAAACGAACAGTCATGAAATGAGCCAACTAGAGTTCCAATTATTCTGGAATATAAAATGGCGAATTCTATCTGACCTTTAAAAATCAATAAAAATGAAACAGATTAAAACTTTAAAAATTACCTTGTTGTTAGGCCTCATCAGTCTAACGGTCAATGCCCAAAAAATTATTGAAAAAAACATAGATTTTAAGAACCAATACGTTGAGATAGACCTAAAGTTCGCCTCAGAGATAGAAGTTAAGACATGGGATAAGAATACGGTGTACTTTAAGGCCGATATCACCACGAAGGAGGGAAAATTCATAGATGCCTATAAGCTGGACGTTAAAGAAACGTCAAACACAATCAGTATAATGTCAGAAGCGGAAGGAGTATTCAAAAAATTTCAGGACGAATGGAACGCCCATAATAGGGACAAAGAAAGACGGTATTACAATTCCGGAGATTGGTATGATTTCAATTATGTGCTCTATGTGCCTAGAAATGCCAAGTTCAAAGTCAGTAGCATCAATGGTGATGTAACCTCTGATAGTATAGAAGGTGATTTTACAGCGGATCTTATAAATGGAAATATTACTATTAAAACCTATTCCGGAAATTTGAACCTGACCACTATCAATGGAGAAATAGATTTGAAAATGATTAATGCTAATCTGGTTGCCGAAACCATTCATGGAGATGTTTATGCGGATGAAAGGTTGAAATTTAATTCAGATGACCGCCATGTGGGACAAAAAATTTCAGGCCAGGTAGCGCAGGGTAAGAATAAACTGCGTCTCAATACCATTAATGGAAATATGTATCTGAGACTCTAAACCAGGTTTTGAATAAGGTAAAAGAGCAACAAGCCCCAACCAACAACTAGAAACAAACCCCCAAGGGGAGTAATTGGACCTAAAAACTTCAATTTTTTACCTTTTGATGCACTTATACACAAACCGTAAATACTGAACGAGAAAAGGAAAGTCCCAATGACGAAACAATAGACCATATACTTCTCTAAATCGGTATCCAGGTTTAGGTTAAAACTAAGCATCAGCAATACCAAGGCATGATACATTTGATATTTTACACCGGTTTCGAAACTTGCCAGTTGTTCCGGAGTAAAAGACTTTTTGAGGATATGTGCGCCAAAGGCACCAAAAATTACGGCCAACAAACCGTATAATGCCCCCACGGACTGCGCTAAAAGAACCATCTGCTAATTTTGGTCCTAAGATAGGTATTCAAATGAAAAGAGGCGGCCTGAAAATCTACCCTACTGTCATTTCGAGCGGAGTCGAGAACTTTGCAACCCTTTTGCTTTAAGACATCTCGACTCCGCTCGATGTGACAGAAAAGTAGAAACTAGACTTTTTGCAAAGCCTTATATAAAATCATACTTCTAGCCACGAACCAACCTAAGCCTCATCATAAAAGAACTGCTCCTTTACGATTTTGCCCTCTTTAACTTCATAAACCGCAATCTCCGACATTGTAGACCGGTGGCCCGAGGGTTTATGCGTCGTATCCATTTCAAAGCGAAGTGAAAACCAGTTATCCGCGACTATGGGATCGGATACCGAGGTGTTGTGTACTTCAAAATTCTCTTGCCACCACTCTCCTTTTTTCTGAATGCCTTCGAAGCCTTCAACCCGTCCTCCCTCTGCGCTACCATCGTTTTCGATACTCACAATCTTGGGGCTGTACAGTTCTTGGTAGGGTTTTTCAAAGTCTCCTTCCTTACACCACTTCACAAGCTTTTCTGCAATTTCATTTGTTTTCATATATCTTGATTTTAGGTTGTTCGCTTCAAATTACAAAATTTATAAATGGATGTTCCCAGATTAACACAACGTTAAAACTTATTTCACCTAATAATAATGTTGTCCACACCATCAATTTTCGATACTTTCATAGCGCAACGCAATCCGCCCATTATGAGAATCCTCTTTACACTATTTCTTCTTACTATTTTAACAAACATAAACGCCCAAGGCACCCAATTGCTGCGTCAACCCACGGTTTCCGATACGGAAATCGTATTCGTATATGCCAATGACCTTTGGAAAACCGATATCAGTGGTGGTATGGCTATTAGACTCACGAGCAACGAGGGGTATGAAATGTTGCCCCATTTTTCGCCCGATGGGAAAAAAATTGCCTTTACGGCAGAGTACGACGGCAACATCGATGTTTTTGTGATTCCCTCGGAGGGGGGCGAACCCAAACGGTTAACCTACCATCCAAGCAATGATTTTGTTCAGGGGTGGACACCCGAAGGTGGGGTTTTGTTTCGGTCCGGCAGGACGGCCAAACCTACCTTAACGGATAGATTCTATACCGTTTCTGTGGACGGAAGTTTTCCAACCGCCATTGATTTGCCCAATGCCGCCTTTGGTGAGATTTCACCCGACGGAGAGCACATCGCCTACGTACCCCTAAGGGCTTGGGATGCCGAGTGGCGAAACTATAGGGGCGGACAAGCCGTCCCCATCTGGATCGTAAATATGGAGACCAAGGATTTGATGAAAATTCCGCAACCCACCAAGGAACGCCATTTAGACCCGGTCTGGTTCAACAACAAGGTATTTTACCTTTCCGAGCGCGATTATGCAAGCAACATCTGGTCCTTTGACATAGCCACCAAAGAGGAAAAACAAATTACTTTTCACAAAAAGTTCGATGTAAAAAGCTTGGATGACGGTACCGAGCATATCGTTTATGAACAAGGAGGCTATCTCCATTTATTGGACCCGGAAACAGGGAACGCCAAACAATTGAACGTTGC
>CAJQMW010000453.1 GCA_905479535.1 uncultured Maribacter sp.
TACCTATTTTAACGTGAATAATGGATAAGCCCTAAAACCGAATTTTTCTTATCCCCGACCCTAAATGGGAGGAAGAATTCTCAAAAAAAATCAAATTTGGAGGAAATCCCTTCCCTTTAGGGTCAGGGCAACGGGATTTCGACCATTAAGAGCTTATCCATTATTCACGTTATTTTATGTAATCCCTTTTTTAAAATAAAGAATAATCGATAATCATGAATAAGTGACATTTATGAAAAATTAGCTATTCAACCTTTTTATAAAGAAAGAATAGTATTTTGAACAGAACCTCAAATAGATTCAACCAAGGTCTATGTATAAGGCTTGTCCATTCTACATAAAAATCATTTTTTAAAAGTGAATAATCAAAATTTTAAATTTTCATTCTTATCCCAAAGGCCCCAATAGGCTCCCACATCTCCCTCGTCTCCGGTCTTCCACGATTCGTCGAATGATGAGAAATAGAACATGGGGATGTTCTCTTTGGCCGACCATACTTGGGCATTGATGAAGTATTTAATCGCATTTTCTTCGGAAGAATGTGCTCCCCGTAAACTTCCTCCTGCACTGGGCCAACCCGTCTCCGTGATAATGACTTCCTTGCCCTTTGCCGCATCTGTAGCCTGGCCAAACATCTGCTGCATATGGTTGAGGGAATGCTCTATATCGCAACCCTCCCAATAGGGATAACAATTGGATAGAATAACATCACAGGCCTCCGTTATTTTAGGTCGCGCCGTAAACTCATAATAGGCATCCACATAACCTACTGGAACATCGGGTAAGGCTTCTTTTACACGATGGATACAACCCAATAACTGCTCTTCGGTCAAATCATCACGGTACAGCACTTCATTGCCTACCGCTGCAATGTCTACACAACCTTCTTTGGCGAGGGCAATCAGGCTTTTGATTTCATCTTCGTTCTTATCCAAATCATCGCCCAACCAAGCACCTACCAAGGTTTTCATTCCTTGTTGATGGGCGACACGAGGTATATGCTCATTACCCTCGACACAGGAGAAAGAACGGACCCATTTGGCATAGGGCTTTATAATTCCGATCCTTCTATCAACTTGCTCTACGGTAATCGTTTCCCCAGGTTGTTGACCATCTTCGTACATGCTAAAACACAGCCCATGCATTCCAATTTCTATGGTTTTTCTCCATAATTCCTTTAAATCCTCTAAAGAAAAATCGGTGAAATCCACTCCGCTGTAATGCGTTGTATCAATATCCTTCAACGAAAAATGTTGGCCCTCTCTATATGACATATTTTTTATTTACTGTTAGTAAGTTTCCTTTTTTCCAATTTTGCACTTATTTCATTCGCTCTTTCTTCCGTAAGATCATAACGCCACATGACATAGATAGCGATTAAAGTTCCAATTATTGGAAAGCCAGAGTAAAAGGCTCTTAGTCCAAAAACAGCTCCATCTGGTTGTGTAGCTAGATTTGGATCAAACCCTACAACTGACATAATGGTGCCAGTTAATAATCCTGCGATAGCAAAACCGAATTTAACCATCCACCAGTAGATAGCGCCAAAGATTCCTTCTCTTCTTTCACCCGTGTTTAGTTCGTCTAAATCAATGACATCGGCCGTCATAGACATCATCAACGTGAACAAACTACCAATACCGAAAGAAAAAAATGGTAAAGCGAATAGGAACATATACGGTTTACCAGGTATAAATAAGAACCAAAGCAAAACATAACCTAAAATAGAAATAGCCTGAGAAATGATAAAGGCCTTTTTTTTACCTATTTTTTTAGACATTGCCGTAATGATAGGGATTACAATGAAAGTAGTTGCAAGCGCACCGATACTTCCAAAAAGTGTCGGCCAAATTCCTGCAGCTCCAGCATCCCCGCTAAAAAGATAGTAGACCACAATGAAGAATGAAAAGCTTGCGATGGTGTAAAACGTATTATATATAAAAAAAGTAGCGACGCATAGTTGTCGAAAGGGTCTGGATTTAAAAGCTTCCTTAAAACCGCTAATAATTTTTTTTAAACTGCCTCCTATGGTTTTAAAATTTAATGGTGCATAATTTTCATTAACGGTCGATTTACTTTTTATAAAAATTGCAGGTACCATTGCACAAATCATACAGGCGACACCTACATAAATGGCAAGTTCCCTAGTTGCAACATCTGCTGATTGAAATAAATCCTGGTCGTACATAAAAACCCAAAACCAAGGTGCAATTACCCATGCCCATTGCCCAATCCATTGGGCAATGGCCATTATATCGGTACGCTCATGAAAGTCATTGCTCATTTCATAGCCCATAGCCACGTAAGGCACACTAAAAATGGTCAATCCTAGATAGAATACAAATGACCAAAGTAAAAAATAGGTGAAATTATAGTCAACACCATCTTCTCTATACAACTGCCACATGATGACAAAAGAAATGCCCATAATCAGGGCACCAAGGAATACATAGTGCCTACGCCTTCCCCATTTCGATTTTGTATTGTCCGAAATGAAACCCATTATAGGGTCCGTAATCGAATCGAAGATCCGAGGCAAGAAAAACAAAATCCCCCACATCCATCCTGGAAAGCCCAAATCTTGTACCAGTACAACCATGAATATGCCTAGTATCGCCGGAAACATTTGGTTGGCAAACATTCCGACCCCAAAAGCAACTTTTTGTCCGAATGGAACCCTTTTCCTTAATTCTAATCTTTGGTTTGACATATTTTTTGGTTTTTAGTTAGTCACTTTTAAAATTTATTGTTTTACCGTCAATCATTATCGTTTGAATGGCTTGGGCTGTTATGGGTATGCTAACCGCCTTTTCTGCAAGGGACAAGGTAATGCTTTTGGCTTCATCTTCAGCATTAAAAACCACTACTGCAATGGATGCATCGGGATTCTGGGCGGCTGTTACCATTAGGGAATCATCTGAATTTTCGAATCCTATCCGTTTTGCTCCCGGTCGTATGTATTTGCTAAAATGCGATAGGGCATAGTAAATCGGGGTAATATATACCTCATCTTCATCTGGGTCAACGATAATCGGTGCCACGCACCAATTTTCGAACCAATTCGGGCCTCCTTGCCTGTTGAGTACCATGTTCCAATCGATCCATCCATCTACCCAATTGTTCAGGCATCCGATGATATCGCGTGCGTACCTATTGACGGGCGCATATTTGGGGTGTAGGTATTTTTGGTCTTCCGGTGCCCAATCCCATCCCCAGTCGGTCGCTTCTTTGGACCAATACCAGGCATCATCACGCCATTTGGGTACTTCTGCGTCTACACAGGCTTCCGATTGTATCAAGTGCTTGTCCGGAGCCATTTGATGGGCAAATTGCAAAGCTTCGGGAAACCAGTCCACCGTGCTTGCGTACCAGTGTACAGCGGTACCGTCAAAGTATTTGGATGACGCTTCATCATGGTACATGACCGTTACCCACTCGTTCAGTTCATGATCGCGATTCTGGTCATACCCTAGAATTTTCACGTCGTGACCGTCCGATTCGAGTTTAGGACCGAGATGATTTTTTACAAATTCGGTCATTTCCTCTGGGGTGTAGTGCATACTTTCCCAATTACCATCATTACCCAAGGGTTCATTTTCAACAGTAAACCCCCAGATATCTATGCCTTCTGCTTTGTAGGCATCCACATACTTAGAAAAAAAGAGCGCCCAAGTGTCTCGATACTCGGGCAATAATTTTCCACCTTCCCAAGCCTTATTATCTTTCATCCAGGG
>CAJQMW010000454.1 GCA_905479535.1 uncultured Maribacter sp.
TATTTGCCAACCGTTTAAGGACAAAGGCTCACTTGTGGCATTATAGATTTCCACAAATCTGGCCGCGGCATTGTTATCTGGATCGGCAAGTTCCGAAAAGAAGATGTTCGGAGAGGTAAACTCGTCAACAACGTCCTCGCAACGTTCCAAATTGAATTGAATATCCTCTAAATCACGAATAACAAGTTGATATGTACTATTATCCCGAATTAAAACTCCGGTAATCGTTCCTCTGGTTTCTGGCAGAAGAACATCTTGAAAATCAGAAAAACCACTATTTAAAAGAATAAGTTCATTATCCTCACAATCTACCAGTAACCTTTCCGTTTCCTCCCTTTCCAAGGCAAATGGCAGGCCTAGTTCAGCCTCTGAAACTTCTAAGTTTTCAATAGAAATTAAGGAATTGACCATCGTCTCATCGATTTCTGAAATAAAAACTTTTGACGGATTGATGGCTACGCTAGGCCCACAGGAGACCAAAATATGATCAAACACAGCATTGCTCGGAAGTCTACCTACGGCTAAATTACCAAAAGAAGTAAAGACGCCCCCAATCTTATAAACACCCTTTGACTTGCCCAAATAAAGTCCCTTCAGTTCTATAAGTATGCGTTGTCCTATATTAAAAAATAGGTGGGAATCCCGTACATCTATTTCAATCTGAAAGCCGTTCGTGGGATCCGTAGGGGAGTTTTGAAAGTGAAGAACACTAAAAAAATTTCCGTCCCTATCGGATGAGATTACATACCCTTCAATAACTAAATCATCCTGAATCTGAATAGTTTCATCAACGTATAAGTTCTTAATATCACTGTACGTAGTATTTGGCTGAATACCATCGGCACAATTTACCGTTGGTATATCAAAATCCCTGTTCTTTACACAACCGTGTAAAAAGATAAGGGCTATTACACCACAGAAAAAGTTTATATGTTGTGCTTTTATTTTCATTCTTATTACTTGGTTACCAATATACTAACCGTAAGCTTAATTACTACAAAATAACATCCCAAAAGACACCCCTAAAGTCCCCTCAAGGGGACAATCTTGATCAAAATTCACTATAGCAAAAGCATGTACGCAAAGTCTATATGTTTAAAATCAATCAAAAGCTGATGGCCACGTTCAGAAAATAAGTGCGTCCATATCCATACCAATACTTTGGTGCAAAAGAAGGTGAACCGCTCAAATTATCTTGATTTAACTGACCAAAGTTTCCATTTCTACTCTGTTCATAACCTCCCGTCCTGAAAACGGTGTCAAAAAGATTAGTAACACTTGCGAAAACACCGATATACTTCCCTTTCTTCAACCAAGACTTACCGCCTACCAGATTCAACAAGTAAAAGTTATCCAAAGGTTTTTGTGCCAATAGTGCCGCAACGTTTTCCTCGGTTGCATCTGGAAAATTTTGACCGGTCTCCGGGTCTAAGAAAAAACTTTTGGTGCGGGTTATCGTAGATATGTTCGCATAATTATTGCCCAGATAGTTAGTGGTCATACCCACCCACCAATATTTGGGATTCCGATACTCAATCCCAAAAGCGAATGCCTTTTGTGGGCCTTGTGCCAACTTATACCCTTTTATGGCCGCAGTCCCCAACTCCTTTGTGCCACTAACATCAATCAATTCCTCGTCAGCCTCGGCAGTGTCAAAGTTTATAGTGACCAAAGGGTCGCTGGCGAATATATATTTACCGATAGCGGCCACCGCTGAAAGTTTTACCGTAGCCGATAATTGATATTCCAATCCAATCTCCGTGCCCATATGCAGTTTATCCAAATCTGTTAACACTTCCTGTACAAAGTCCGAGCCTACTCCGGCATCCACGAAAAAAAAGTTAATGTCCGTCGTATTTTGAAATCGGGTATAAAAACCGCTTATCCTTCCCGTTAATTTTGGCATTCTCAAGAAATAATTTAAATCTACTGTAGAGATAGTTTCGCTCTGTACATTAGGGACGATTAAGTTAGATTCCCTTGGATTAACAAATACATTCTGTAGGACGGGTGCCTTTTTTATGTAACCTGCATTGGAAACAATCCAATGTCTTCCCGTTATTTTATAGGTAACACCTCCCTTGATTCCAAAGTTTGAAAAGCTCAGTTTTTCACTTTCACCCAAGGAATTTTCAAGGAACCGCCCATTTTCGAATAGTCCTTTTCTTTGATAGGTCAACTGCGTATATCTCCCGGAGACGAAGGCCTTCCACCTCGTGAAATCTAAATTCAATTGCGTAAACGCTTCCGCCCCATTGGCCTTTAATTCATAGTTGTAATTAAAAATGTCCCCCTCTGTTTTATTGATATCCCCTAAAACATCATTTCTGGTATCGGAAAAAGTATCGATGTCTTCATGAAAGTCCGCTCCCAACAAATCGTTGATTTCAGCGTAATTTTCCGAGGTTAAATTCTTATTTGTAATTCCAAAATCCAGTTTCAACCCATCACTTATCTTCAAGTTTCCGTTTAATCGAATAGTCAGTTGAGTATCATCTACGGTATCGTCATATAGTACGTAAGCTGCCTTGCCATTTTGTGATAAACTACTATTGGCACGGTAAACATTGTTCCAGTTTAATTGAGGACTGTTCAAAAAGCTTTCTTCAGCAATATTCGCACTTACGAAATTCGCGCCGATTGGACTGTTGATGTAAAAGCTGGGCAGGTATCTATAATATGTAGGGTCCGGATTTGGAGCATTAAAATATCCCAGTCTACTTCTAGCATGGGTTCCAGTTTGAAATGCAATCCCGGCGTTGAGATTCAAATTCTCGGAATCATGGAAATAGTTTAAAAGCATCATGGGTTCTGCAATCCTTCGTTCCCTAGAGTTCCTTATTCCTCCATCTTGAATTCCCCAATAGGGATTGTATCTATTCCCTACTAAATTAAAAACTTCTTGGGTAATGGCAGAAGACCTTCCCCTTCTATTAGAAGCCAGAATGGTGGTAAATGCCAAACTGTTCTTCTCATTGAATTGATATTCCAAAGCCCCGTAAAACGAATAGGCATCGTACAATGTCCCATCTATATACCCTTCTTTTGCCCAACGCCTAGAGGCGGAAAACATATAGGCCAATCCATTTTCCTGTAGTCCAGAATTATAAGTTGCCATTATCCTTCCCGTATAGGTTCTATTGGAAGCCGAGCTAGAAAGCCGTAATCCGGAGCGTAGACCGGATGGCCTTACGTCTATATTCGTATTACCCAATATTCCCCCAAAGGTATGCTCCGAGGCTGAAATCCCGTTTGAAAATTCTTGGTTCCTGACAATATCATTAAGACCGCCCCAATTATTCCATTGTGGCCTACCATCAAATAGTTTGTTCATTGGAACCCCGTTCAATAGAACTTCCCCGTTTTGGGAATCGTATCCCCTTACCCTAAAAAAAGCCTGACCAAAATCAAAAGCGGCCCGGGTTAGAAAAATATCCCTGGTAGATTGAAGGAGGCCCAGGGCATTGGAACTCCCTTCATCATCCAATAACTCGGCATCCGTAAGCGTAATCAGGTTGTCATTCTTTTCAAACGTGATATCCCTTTCCAGATAAACGGTGCCGATATCCACAACTTCACTATCTATTGTAATTGGAATTCTCTTGATACGATGATCTTGAAACGATACATTAATGATATAGTCTCCTGTTAGCGCAACCTTTAATCGAAAACGTCCGGAACTATCCGTTTGGTCTAAAATTTGCTGACCTTCAATGGTTATTTCTGCATCTTCAATTGGAGTATTATCTACAGTAGATAAAACAATGCCTGTAATGGTGGTTTCTTGGGCAGCAAGAAATTCCAAGGATATGCAGAGCGGTATGAACAAGAAATACTTGAGCATTTTTTTGGTTAGCGTGATGACAATATATTTAGAAAGTTAAAAAAAGTACGAAAATTCCGTTAAATATGAATTATTTTAGGTGTAATATCCACAGGATGAAGCACCCTATCGTTTGTTTTCTGTTCTTTTTATCATTTTTAGCAGTGGCTCAAACTGGTAAGGAATACAAACTCAGGACCATCGCTTTTTACAATCTTGAAAATTTATTTGACACCAAAAACGATACCCTTATTTTTGATGACGACCGTACACCGGAAGGTAAGGATAGGTGGACCAAGGAACGCTTCAATAAGAAAATAGCAAATCTGGCAAAGGTCCTTTCTGAAATAGGCTCCGATTTTAGCCGAACATCAC
>CAJQMW010000455.1 GCA_905479535.1 uncultured Maribacter sp.
TTAGAAAGAGCTAAATAAGTTATGTTACAACAAGAATCTAGACTAAAGGTTGCTGATAATACCGGAGCTAAGGAAGTTTTGACCATCCGAGTTCTCGGTGGTACAAGGAGGAGGTATGCTTCCATTGGTGATAAAATTGTAGTAACTGTTAAAGAGGCTACACCAAACGGAGGTATAAAAAAAGGAGCTGTCTCTACGGCCGTTGTTGTTCGTACCAAAAAAGAGGTGAGGAGACCAGATGGTTCCTATATCCGTTTTGACGACAACGCATGTGTCCTATTGAATCCAACGGGAGAGATGAGGGGAACTCGTGTATTCGGACCTGTAGCAAGAGAACTCAGGGACAAACAGTTCATGAAAATTGTTTCATTGGCCCCAGAGGTACTTTAGAAATTGAGAGAAGAGATAAGGAGGAATATAGAATCAAGAACCAAGACCCAAGACCAAATCTAATTTGAACTTGAACTTGAACTTGAACTTGAACTTGACAAGAATGAAAAAGTTAAAAATAAAAACTGGAGATACCGTTAGAATTATCGCTGGAGACCACAAGGGAACCGAAGGTAAAATTATGCGTGTGGACCTAGAAAAGAACAAAGCTATTGTGGAAGGTGCCAATATGGTCTCAAAACATGAGAAGCCTAGTGCCAAAAATCCACAAGGTGGAATAGTAAAAAAGGAAGCTTTAATCCATATTTCCAATCTAGCCCTAATAGACGGTAAGTCTGGCGAAACAACAAGAGTTGGTTATGAAATGAGAGATGGTAAGAAAGTAAGGTTTTCTAAGAAATCCAATGAAGTAATTTAGTTATGGCTTACGTTGCAAGATTAAAGGAAGAGTATAAAGAGCGCATAATAGCTGCCCTAACCGAAGAGTTCGGTTACAAGAATGTAATGCAGGTTCCAAAGTTGGAGAAAATCGTTATGAGCAGGGGTGTAGGTGCTGCGGTTGCAGACAAAAAGCTAATTGATCACGCTGTAGACGAAATGACCATGATAACAGGTCAAAAAGCGGTCGCTACAATGTCCAAAAAGGATGTTGCCGCCTTTAAGTTGAGAAAGGGTATGCCCATTGGTGCCAAAGTCACACTACGTGGAGAGCGTATGTATGAATTTTTGGACAGGTTGGTTACATCTGCTTTGCCCAGGGTTAGGGATTTTCAAGGTATCAAGGCAACGGGCTTTGACGGACGTGGAAACTATAACCTCGGTATAACCGAACAAATTATCTTTCCGGAAGTAAATATTGATAAAATCAATAGAATAAACGGAATGGATATCACTTTTGTTACCTCTGCGGAAACGGACAAGGAAGCAAAATCATTATTAACGGAATTAGGATTACCTTTTAAAAAGAACTAGAATGGCTAAAGAATCAATGAAGGCCCGCGAGAGAAAAAGGGCGAAGACTGTAGCTAAGTATGCAGAAAAGCGCAAAGCTTTGAAAGAGGCTGGAGACTATGATGCATTACAGAAATTACCAAAAAATGCCTCTCCCGTTCGCATGCACAATAGGTGTAAGCTCACCGGTAGACCTAAAGGTTATATGAGAACATTCGGTGTTTCTAGGGTTATGTTCAGGGAAATGGCAAACCAAGGTTTGATTCCCGGCGTAAAAAAAGCAAGCTGGTAGATTTAATTTATAAATTTATAAACTGGTTTCAGGTTCGACAATAGGGTCGAAAACCGTTTCCGAACAAATAAAAAATGGTTACAGATACAATAGCAGATTATCTAACTAGGGTTAGAAACGCAAGTAGGGCGGGTCATAGGGTAGTTCAAATCCCTGCGTCCAACTTGAAGAAGGAAATTACCAAAATATTGTTTGACCAAGGCTATATTTTGAGTTATAAATTCGAGGACAGTGCCGTTCAAGGTACTATTAAAATAGCCTTGAAGTATGATAAGATTACAAAGGAGCCGGTTATAAAGAAAATACAACGTATCAGTAAGCCAGGTTTAAGGAAATATGCAGGTAGTGAGGATTTGCCAAGGGTACTTAACGGACTCGGCATTGCTATTGTTTCAACATCTCATGGTGTAATGACCAGTAAGCAAGCAAAGGCCGACAATGTTGGTGGTGAGGTTTTATGCTACGTATATTAACAGATTAAAGAGTTAGAAGATGTCTAGAATAGGTAATAATCCAATCGCAATTCCTGAGGGAGTTACAATAGAGATCAATGCAAACATCATTACCGTTAAAGGTAAGTTGGGAGAATTGACTCAAGAATTTTCTGGGGTAGCCATAAAAATTGAAGACGGGCAAGCTTGGGTAACAAGACCGTCCGATTCTAAGGAGCACAAAGCTAAGCATGGTTTGTACAGATCTTTGATCTTGAACATGGTAGAAGGAGTCTCTAAAGGATGGACCAAGGAATTGGAGCTTGTAGGGGTAGGTTATAGAGCTAGCAATCAAGGTCAAAAATTAGATTTGGCCCTAGGTTTTTCGCACAATATTGTTTTTGATTTAGCACCAGAGGTTAAAGTGGAGACTATATCAGAAAAGGGAAAGAATCCGATTGTAAAGTTGACGTCTTTTGACAAGCAGCTTGTAGGGCACATTGCGGCAAAAATTAGATCCTTCCGTAAGCCAGAACCTTATAAAGGAAAGGGCATCAAGTTTGTTGGTGAACAGTTAAGAAGAAAAGCCGGTAAATCAGCTTAATTAATAGTATTATGGGATTATCAAAGACAGAAAGAAAGTATAGAATACGAAGAAGGATCCGAAAGGTTTGTTCAGGAACTGCTGAAAGACCAAGGTTGTCGGTTTTTAGGAGTAATAATGAAATCTATGCGCAATTAATAGATGATGTTAAAGGAATTACTTTGGCATCTGCTTCTTCCAAGGATAAGGATATGGCTTCTGCCAAAGGCAATAAAACAGAAATGGCTGCTCTTGTTGGTAAGGCTATCGCTGAAAAGTCAAAAAAAGCTGGCATAGAGAAAGTTGCTTTTGATAGAGGTGGAAACTTGTATCACGGCAGAGTAAAATCTTTGGCCGAAGGGGCAAGGGAAGCAGGACTAAAATTCTAATATAACAGTATGTTCCAAAAATATAAAAACGTAGAAACGGTTAAACCAGGAGGGTTAGATTTAAAAGACAGGTTGGTTGGCGTACAACGTGTAACCAAGGTGACAAAAGGTGGTAGAGCTTTTGGCTTTTCCGCTATTGTAGTAGTTGGGGATGAAAACGGTGTAGTGGGTCACGGTCTAGGAAAATCGAAGGAAGTTGCTACGGCCATAGCCAAGGCTATTGAAGACGGAAAGAAGAACTTGATTCGTATTCCCCTTAACGGTGGTACTCTACCTCATGAGCAGAAAGGCAAGTTTGGAGGGGCGCGTGTCTATATACAACCGGCTTCCCATGGTACGGGAGTTATTGCAGGTGGAGCCGTAAGGGCGGTTTTAGAGGCGGTTGGTGTACATGACGTTTTGTCTAAATCACAAGGGTCTTCAAACCCACATAATGTTGTTAAAGCTACGTTTGATGCTTTATTGCAACTCAGGGATGCAAAAACTATTGCTGGGCAGCGAGGCGTTTCTTTGGAAAAAGTTTTTAAAGGTTAAGCATAGGAATTATGGCAAAGATTAAAGTAAAACAAGTAAAGAGCAGTATAAAAAAGCCCCAAAACCAAAAAAGGACCTTAACGGCTCTTGGGTTGAAGAAAATTGGTCAGGTTGTGGAACATGATACAACCCCCAATATTCTTGGGATGATAAATAAAGTTAAACATTTAGTTTCTACAGAAGAAGCTTAAATATAAGATCTAATGAATTTAAGTAATCTACAACCTGCAGAAGGTTCAGTGAATAGAGATGGAAAACGTCTTGGAAGAGGTCAAGGTTCTGGAAAGGGCGGTACCGCCGCAAGAGGTCACAAGGGAGCTAAATCAAGATCTGGTTATTCTAAGAAAATTGGTTTCGAGGGTGGTCAAATGCCATTGCAGAGACGTGTGCCTAAATTTGGTTTCACCAATATAAACCGCAAGGATTACAAAGGAATCAATTTGGATAAATTACAGGAATTAGTGGATAGCAAAGCTATTAAGGATACTGTTACTATAGATTCTTTGGTGGAAAACGGGCTTGTTCGCAAGAATGATTTGGTTAAAATACTAGGAGGAGGCGAATTAAAGGCAGCCCTTGAAATTACAGTACATAAATTTACGGCAACCGCTAAGAAGGCTATTGAGTCCGCTGGCGGTGAGGCAATAAATTTATAAGCATAAACGAGAGCATGAAGAATTTTATCGATACAATATCCAATATTTGGAAGATAGAGGAGCTAAGGAATAGGATACTTATTACTTTAGGTCTTCTATTGGTATATCGTTTTGGTTGCCAAATTGTTCTTCCAGGTATAGATACTACACAATTGGGTGGACTTGTGGATAGTACCGACCAAGGAATTTTTGGTCTGCTCAACGCTTTTACAGGAGGAGCTTTTGCTAATGCTTCTGTTTTTGCCTTGGGTATTATGCCTTATATCTCGGCCTCCATTGTAGTACAATTAATGGGTATCGCCATACCGTATCTTCAAAAACTTCAAAAAGAAGGGGAGAGCGGTCGTAAGACGATCAATCAGATAACTAGATGGTTGACTATTGGTATTGGTATCGTTCAAGCACCGGCATATTTATATGGCTTGGAGGCTTTCGGTGTTAGGGATTCGGCTTTTTTATTAGGAAAAGGCCTTGATTTTATGGTTCCGGCGGTAATCATTTTGGTTACAGGAATTGTCTTTGCCATGTGGTTGGGTGAAAAAATTACTGATAAAGGTATTGGTAACGGTATTTCACTTTTGATCATGATTGGTATTATAGCGACAATGCCACAGTCTTTTGTTCAGGAATTTATTTCCAGAACAACGAATAATAATGGTGGCCTTATGTTCATACTGATTGAAGTCATTATTTGGTTCTTGGTTATCCTGGCCAGTGTATTATTGGTTATGGCAACGCGTCAAATACCTGTACAATATGCAAGAAGAACTGCGTCCGGAGGGTATGAAAAGAACATGATGGGTTCCAGACAGTACATTCCTCTTAAACTGAATGCATCAGGGGTAATGCCTATTATATTTGCACAGGCAATTATGTTTGTGCCCGGTCTCATTGGCCAAGGATTGGATGATACTGCATTTGGCCAGTGGATGCAAGTACAATTTGCGGATATATTCGGCTTGGCTTATAATATATTGTTTGCCTTGTTGATTATCATTTTTACGTACTTCTACACTGCCATAACAGTGCCGACCAATAAAATGGCAGATGATTTAAAAAGAAGCGGTGGTTTTATTCCTGGTATCAGACCTGGCAAAGAAACGGGCGATTTCTTGGATAAGATAATGTCTTTGATTACGTTACCCGGATCAATATTTTTAGCCCTTCTGGCCGTATTGCCGGCTGTCGTGGTAAAACTGATGGACGTTCAAGCAGGTTGGGCATTGTTTTATGGAGGAACTTCCTTATTGATTATGGTAGGTGTAGCAATCGATACGGTGCAACAAGTGAACTCATATTTGTTGAATAGACATTATGACGGTTTAATGAAAACTGGAAAAAACAGAAAAGTAGCATAAATAGACGTTAGATAGTAGACGTTAGAAGTTAGAAATCTTATGAGAAACATGTGGGACTAACTACTACCGACTAAAGACTAAAGACTAAAAAAATATGGCTAAGCAAGCGGCAATAGAACAAGACGGATCAATAATAGAAGCACTATCAAACGCAATGTTTCGAGTAGAGTTGGAGAATGGTCACGTGGTTACTGCGCATATATCAGGTAAGATGCGTATGCACTATATTAAATTATTACCTGGCGACAAGGTAAAATTGGAAATGAGTCCATACGACCTTACGAAAGCAAGAATTACTTATAGATATTAAGATAGTAAGATGAAGGTAAGAGCATCAGTTAAGAAGAGAAGTGCCGACTGCAAGATTGTTCGCAGAAAAGGCAGGTTGTACGTAATCAACAAAAAGAATCCTAGATTTAAACAAAGACAAGGATAAATTAGATGTTAGTCAATAGACGTTAGACTTTAGAAAGTTGAATACAAAAAGTATTCTAAACACTAAGACTGCCGACTAAAGACTACCCACTAAAGACTAATTAAATATGGCAAGAATCGCGGGTATTGATATACCAAAACAAAAGAGGGGCGTAATAGCCTTGACCTACATTTTTGGAATAGGAAAAAGCAGGGCCAAGGAAATATTGGAAAAAGCCCAAGTGAATGAGGATACTAAGGTTTCCGATTGGAACGATGATGAAATCGGTCGAATCAGGGATTCCGTTTCAGCTTTTACCATTGAGGGTGAATTACGTTCCGAGACACAATTGAACATTAAGCGTTTAATGGATATTGGATGTTATAGAGGTATTCGCCACAGATCAGGTTTGCCATTAAGGGGTCAGCGTACAAAGAACAATTCCAGGACTAGAAAGGGAAAACGAAAAACAGTTGCTAACAAGAAGAAAGCTACTAAATAATAAAGAGGTATGGCAAAGGCAAATACTAAAGTAACCAAAAAGCGTAAAGTTGTTGTAGATTCTGTTGGTGAGGCACACGTTACAGCTTCTTTTAATAATATTATCATTTCATTGACCAATAAAAAGGGCGATGTCATTTCATGGTCTTCCGCTGGTAAATTAGGGTTCAGGGGTTCAAAAAAGAATACTCCCTACGCTGCGCAAGTAGCTGCGGAGGATTGTGCCAAAGTGGCTCACGAAGCTGGTTTGAGAAAAGTAAAGGTCTATGTTAAGGGACCTGGAAACGGAAGGGAGTCAGCGATACGTGCCTTACACAATTCTGGCATAGAGGTAACTGAGATTATAGACGTTACCCCAATGCCGCATAACGGTTGTAGGCCACCAAAAAGAAGAAGAGTTTAATCAGTATTAATATATTTCACGAAAGTGTAGTTACGATTATCGAAGGATAAGCCTTAATTCATAATCTCACTTTCAAACTAAAAGAAAATGGCAAGATATACAGGACCAAAATCAAAAATCGCCCGTAAATTCGGAGAAGCGATATTCGGAGATGACAAGTCTTTCGAAAAGAAAAATTACCCTCCAGGGCAACACGGTAACCAAAGACGTAGAGGAAAGAAGTCTGAGTACTCCGTACAGCTTATGGAAAAACAAAAAGCAAAATACACTTATGG
>CAJQMW010000456.1 GCA_905479535.1 uncultured Maribacter sp.
ATCCAAATTGAATGGTCATATGTGAACCATGCGTAAGCAGTATTATTAGCATTGCACTGAGCATCGTTACAATGGTAGAGAACAGTAACAAGACCATACTCTTATAGAATTTGGACAAGGGGCCAATTGCGCTGTTTTGAATAATTTCGTTGATTACATCCATGATTTCTTTCTTTTAGGCCTGTCTACCGACCGGCACGATTTAACTTTTTCATAGTCTTTAGGATGTGATTCGTTGCTATTACTTGGGGGTTGTTGTATATATAACAATTAAGGTTTCAAAAACCCTACCAAGTTTAGAGACAAGAAAAATTCAGGCACAAAAAAAGGGAAAGCATTTGCTTCCCCTTTTCAGTAATGTTTGAATAGTTTTAAAGGCTCGCCGTGTCCAATAGCGCAAAGAACTTGTCCAAATTAGGAAGGATTACGATTTTAGTCCTTCTGTTTTTAGCCATATTTTCTTTTGTGTCGTTCTCTACCAAAGGTAAGTAACTACTCCTACCCGCAGCGATTAGTTGGGTGGGGTCCACATCATATTTATTCTGCAACTCACGCACAATGGAAGTTGCTCTTTTAACGCTTAGGTCCCAGTTATCCTGAAACAATGGTGTGTTGATGGTTCTAGAATCCGTATGACCTTCCACCATAACCTCCATGCTTGGCTCGGATTTGATGACCTCGGCTAGTTTGTTCAAAATATTTTCTGCCTTATTGCTCACTCTATAACTAGCCGTGTTGAATAAAAGCTCATCGGAAATGTTGATCATCACCACAGTTTTATCGATGCTTACTTCAACATCCTCGTCATCATCGGAGATGGATTGCTTTAATTTATAAGATACCGCCAAGTTCATCGAATCTTGTAGTGTTCTGGCTTCTGCCAATTTAGCCGCGTCTACCTTTTCAAGGGTTTTACGCATATTCGCTTTCGTATTGTTGCTCATTACCGCAACATCGTTAACAGTGTATTGGCTATCATTCAATTCCTGAAGGGAATTAATTTTAGAATTGTACTCTTCAACACGGGCCTCAATTTTGGCCATTTTAGTTTCCAGTTCCTCTTTCTCTACTTGTGTCTTCGTTAATCTGCTCTGAGTTTGCGAAAGATTGTCTTCCAAAGCCACATATTTCTTTTTAGAAACACATGAACCCAAAAGCGCCACTGAAAGTATTGCGACTACTGATATTTTTTTCATTTTAAATGCTTTTAAATAATATTAGTGTTATCGCTTTCATTTACGGATAAAATCGATGAATGGATGTTCTTTGCCAAGCAAACAAGGCTTAAAATGCTCCTGAGGTTACATTCAATAAAATGACAATCAATTGTTTACATCGTTTAAAAAAAAAGCAAAAAAAAGAAGCACCAAAGTGCTCCTTTATAATTTAGGAATGATATTATTTATTCACATCCGCCAGTGAAACCTTTGGCGTCAAACTTGGTTTGTACCGCACCTTGTCTTGAGCCTGCACTTACCTGAATGGCAAGATTGTTTTCCCCACTACCGTCACGTTTTGGACTGCAATACTCAAAAAGATAGAAGCTATTGGCCCTTTCGGAAACTTTTTCTGAAATATCACGAAAAGTATCTTCCAATTCGTCCGCATTTCCCGCAAAAACACTGGAGGTCTTTCCTATGTCCTCCAATATTCGTGTATCAATTTCTGCGCCAAGACCGATGGTGAAGAAGGAGATATTAGCATCGGCCTCGTTCACTTTTTTCAGCGCCGCATCTTCGGTGAAACGAGATGCCTGATCGGTGCCGTCCGTAAAAATTACTACGGAGGCAGCTCCAATACTTCCACCAGCCGTAGTCTCCCGTATTAAATTGGAAGCGATATCGGTGGATTTAATGACGGCCCCGTATAAATCTGTTGAGGGATCATTGCTTATATCATCTGTTATCCCATCAATGGAATTTACTAACTCTTGCTTTGAGGGTGTCAACTCATTAAGCAAATGCAATTCGTTTTCCCCATCAAACCAATAAATGGCCATTTGAAAGGATTCTTGGGTAGTTGCCGGCATCACATTGTTAACAAAACTGGTACTGGCCACTTTAAGCTCGTTCAGACTGCTACTTAAGACACTATTACTCAAATCCAGCACCAACAAAGTGTTGTTGTTAAAAATCTGGGAATTGGGAGAAATACGTGCAAAGGATTCTGAAGTAGATATGGTATTAAAACAATCATCGTTCCTACCTTGTTCGTATATAGTGAACTGATTGGCGGTCAACCCAGAAACAGGATTACCGTCCGTATCCGACACCTTAAAGAAAATGGATACCTTACCGGGAAGGGTCGTAAACTGTTCCTGAATAGAGAGCACCAGCTCGCCTTCATCCAATCCAAGACAATCATCTACCGGTTTTCCCTTGCCCAATCCATTTCCAAGATTCAAGTTTAGGTCAACATCGTCGTCCGCATTTCCACAGGATACTACCAGGGATATTAAAAAAAGAAAACAGAATGTTCTAAGAAACATTTTCATAATCATATCGTATTTGAGTTCAACAAGCAGAACGCACAAAGTTTATATAAATTATCGGGTATTATAAAATTTATGTTAAAGAATGTTAAAGAACCTGTAACGTGCCAAATAATCAGGCTGGAAATGGGTAATTTTCAATTTAGACTACAGGTGAAAATAGAGAAGTAACCACAAACCGAATGACTCACGAATTAAAAAGTATATTTCAAGACTATCTCCTAAATAGAAAATTGGAAAAGCCTTCAGTTTTGGCTACTGCCTTTGCGCTAGTCAGGTCTTCTTATCGGAGACCAAGCGTACTTATGCTAGAGGAAGTCGGCTTTCTTGAACAAGTTCATGGCCCTGCAGAATTAAATATTATCACAGAAACCTTGGAAGAAATTGCTGTATCGATACTTTCTGAAATTTTGGCTGTCATTTGGGGTCAAGAACCCATATCCTTAAAGTGTAAAACAAGTGGAATTCGTATTTGAAGAAGGAACCTAACATAGCGATTTTGATAATGGCGGCCGGAGAATCGCGAAGAATGAGTGGCATAAAACAATTGTTGCCATGGAAAGGGACTAACTTATTAAGTTACACCATAGACATACTAAAAAGTATACAAAACAAAGCTATTTTTGTGGTGCTTGGAGCGTATCATGAAGAAATAACCAAAGAAATTGACTTCGGCGATACAGCAATCACAGTTGTAGAAAACACCCATTGGAAGCATGGCTTGGGAAGTAGTATATCCTGTGGAATCAGGTATGTTATGAACCATGGAAGTCCTTTCGATGGGGTCTTGATATGTCTAGCGGATCAACCTTTGTTGGATGCCGATTACTTTAAAAAAATGATTGTGAAATTTGGTTCGGGCAATAATCCTATTGTAGCTTCCCAATACAATTCAAAAATAGGGGTCCCAGTGCTGTTTCATATGAAAATTGCTGCTGAATTGATGAACTTGGACGCCGACCACGGCGCCAAACATATTTTATCAAAATACAAAGCACAAACCACACTGGTACATCCTGGGGAACTTGTAAAAGATATCGATACTATCGAAGAATATTTAGAAATCTATAATCAGTACAATTAGAACAATATGAACTCAACAACATCACATTACAAATTTATGCTATTGGCGCTGCTATGTTTTTCAGCAGGACTTTATGCTCAGGAAATAAGCTTTGAGGAATACAACCCAACTTCTACTTTGGTAGTACCCGGAGCGGAAATAGAGCAGGCCAAATTCCCATTTGTAGATGTGCACAGTCACCAAAGGGATATGTCGGTATCCAGACTCGGTGAGCTTGTCACTGAAATGGATGCCCTGAACGAAGGGGTAATGGTCAATTTGAGTGGAGGTTCAGCAGAGAGCCTTCAAACTAAAATTGATAACATCAATAAAAGTTACCCAAACCGGTTTGTAGTTTTTGCCAATGTAGACTTTGACGGGGTTGGAAAACCTGGATGGGGGGAACAGGCCGCGGCCCAGTTAGAGGCTGATATTAAATATGGTGCAAAAGGCCTTAAAATATATAAAAGCTTAGGGTTGCGCTATAAAGATGCCGCCGGTAAGCGCTTAGCCATAGATGATGAGCGTCTGGACCCCATATGGGAAAAGTGTGCGGAGATGGGGGTGCCCGTGCTCATACATGCCGCGGACCCAAAGTCTTTTTGGGACGAAATGGATAGTGATAACGAACGATGGTTGGAACTCAAGACACATCCACGAAGAAAACGTTCTGCCACCGATCCGGTGCCTTGGGAACAGATTATCCAAGAACAACACAACATGTTCAAAAAACATCCCAAAACCAAATTCATTAATGCTCATATGGGTTGGTATGCCAATGATTTAGGCAAACTTGGAAAACTGTTGGATGAAATACCGAACATGTCCGTTGGGATTGCCGCCGTAATTGCTGAATTAGGAAGGCAGCCCCAGAATGCCAGGGCGTTTTTTATAAAATATCAAGACCGGGTATTATTCGGAAAGGATAGTTGGAGGCCAGAGGAGTTCCCTACCTATTTTCGAGTCTTGGAAAGTAATGACGAGTACTTTCCCTATTACAAGAAATACCACGCTTTTTGGGCTATGTACGGCTTAGATTTACCTGACGAAATTCTCAAAAAATTGTATTATCAAAATGCTTTGAATCTAATTCCAGGATTGGACAAAACACTTTTCCCATAAGGATAAGTTGAGTTATTGGACTTAAAGTACCTTAAATGCGGATGAGGCCTTAAGATGGATTTTTATAAGAATCTTAACGCATCTACCCACATTTAGAACTTAAAAGTTGACTAACTTGTAAGAATAAACCCCTTAATTCTTACATTATGTGCAAAAAGCCCCACTGCCATATTGTTCCTCCACATATCTTAGAGGCTTTGGCCAAGAGAGGAAATGTTAGTTGTAAAAAGACCCTGAACGATACCCATAGAATCCTGGCCAAACGAAATGCAACCCTGAACAACCTGCTCATCAAAGAACGCATGACAGGTGATGGAGAGCGTTTTATTTACGACAGTCAGAATAAAAACCAACAAAGAGTGGAATTGGTGCTTCGGGAAGGCGATTTACCCGTAGAAGATGTAACCGCGAACGAGGCCTATGAGACTTCTGGATTTGTTCGTGAATATTTCAGAAAAACGTTTGACCTCAATTCAATTGATGGAGCGGGTTTGGATATCATTTCCAACATCCATTATGGAGTGGCGTATAATAACGCTTTCTGGGATGGGGATGAGATGACTTATGGTGATGGAGACGGAAAGGAATTCACAAATTTCGCAAGTGCCATAGATGTTGTCGCACACGAATTGGTACATGGAGCCACACAATTTTTGGCCAACTTGGAATATAGAAGTCAGTCCGGAGCCCTGAACGAACATTTCTCGGATGTCTTCGGTACGATCATCAAACAGAAATACCTAAAGCAAAGTCTTTCTGAAGCGAATTGGTTGATAGGGGACACCGTGGTTACGGAACAATTTCCGGGAATAGCTATTGCTCGCTCAAAGCTCCCG
>CAJQMW010000457.1 GCA_905479535.1 uncultured Maribacter sp.
CAAATAGGCCATAGTGGACAATCAGGAAATTACATTAAGACCGTTTCAAATAGCTGATAAGTATCATTTGGCGCAGCTTGCCAACAACAAAAAGATTTACGACAACGTTCGGGATCATTTTCCTTTTCCATACAGCCAAGACGATGCGGAAGCATTCATAAAAAGAACAATGGAGGAGAATCCAAAACAAACTTTTGCAATAGAATACAGCGGTCAGCTGTGTGGTGGAGTGGGATTAATAATACAAGAGGATGTCTACCGTAAATCGGCAGAAATTGGATATTGGGTAGGGGAGCCCTATTGGGGAAAGGGAATTGCTAGCGAAGCTGTAACTCAGCTAACGGAGTACGGATTTAACGAACTAAATCTACTGCGGATTTACGCCGGAGTATTCGACTTTAATGTGGGCTCAATGAAAGTGCTTGAAAAAAACGGATTTGTAAAAGAGGGGGTTTTTAAGAATGCGGTTATTAAGAACGGTCGTATTTGCGATGAGCATAGGTATTGTAAACTGAGGGAAAACTAAGGTTTTCCGAAGATTTTGTTAATCTCGTGTTTGTAATATTTACCAAAAATTGGTAAATTTGATAAAATCAAAAAAGTGAAAAATACATCCATATCTCTAGGGAATTATTTTGACCAATTTGTTAGCAACCAGGTATCTGCTGGCCGATATAAAAATGTAAGCGAAGTAATCAGAGCTGGACTTCGGCTACTGGAAAATGAAGAAAGTAAAGTAATTGCCCTAAAAAACGCCATACAAGAAGGACTGGATAGCCCAAGAGTTGAAGATTTTGACTTTGATAAAAATCTGGAAAAATTAAAAGCAGCAAAAAGAAAGAATGGCTAAAGTAATTTTAAGACAAAAAGCCATTGACGACTTGAATGACATTTGGGACTACACTTATAATAGATGGTCGGAAAGCCAAGCCGATAAATATTATGCGACAATCAAACTTGTCTGTAAAGGAATAGGAGAAAATCCTGACGTTGGGAAAGAATACGTGGGAATAAGTAGGAACTTACTCGGAATTAAGTCTGGAAAACATATAATATTTTATCATTTGATTTCGGAACATGAAATTGAAATCACAAGAATATTACACGAAAGAATGGATTTGAAAAATAGATTAACCGAATAAAAAAATACACACGACAAGGAACCGAGTTAGAAATACCCTCCTCGTCAATTTATTCCATCAAACTACTAGGATTTTGTGAAAATTTTCAAAATGATTAGGTTTTTAAAAGTTTCCGCCCTTAATTTGTTCTTTACAAAGTTCAAACTCGTATTGAATAGTTATCAAGAAAGGTGGAGGGATTAGACCCTTTGAAGCCTTAGCAACCCTTAGTCGTTCTGATGCCAATCAGTAGCTGAGAAGGTGCTAAATTCTACCCTAACGGGAAGGATAACCGTCATCGAAATTCTTCGATTTCACTTTCTTATAACTTTTTGATTTCACCTATCCACGGCGTCGGCTGGTTAGGGTTTGGCTTTTTTAATAATTTTTCGTGCCCTGACTACTTCGACCATGCTCAGCATAAACTTAGTCGAAGGGCCTAACCGTTAAAAAACAAGAAATCATGAGTAATCAAAAATTAGCAACAAATGCATTACATGCGGGTCATGACACCACGCAGACCGGTGGAACAAGAGCAGTACCCATTTATCAAACAACGTCCTATGTTTTTAACGATACGGACCATGCAGCAAATCTGTTCTCTTTGGCAGAGCTCGGATTCATTTACACGCGCCTAAACAATCCTACCAACCAGATATTACAGGAAAGATTGGCGGCCGTAGAAGGTGGAGTAGGAGCGGTCGTATTTGCTTCCGGGACAGCGGCTATTTCAACGGGCTTGTTAACGCTCCTAAAAGCAGGGGACCATATTGTGGCGTCCAGTAGTTTATACGGGGGCACTTTTAATTTATTGAACGTAACCTTACCTAGACTGGGTATAACCACAACCTTTGTAGATGCCTCCGACCCATCCAATTTTAAGGATGCCGTACAGGAAAATACTAGGGCTATTTTTGTGGAATCGTTGGGGAACCCTAAATTGGATGTGCTGGATTTGAAGGCTATTTCCAAGGAAGCCAAAGCGGCAAAGGTGCCGTTCATTGTGGACAATACTGTGGCTACGCCGGGCTTACTAAACCCGATTGAGCATGGTGCCAACCTTGTTATTCATTCATTGACCAAGTATATTGGAGGTCAAGGCAATTCATTGGGAGGCGCTATAATCGATGCCGGAACTTTTGACTGGACCAATGGTAAGTTCCCGGAATTCACGGAGCCTTCTGCAGGATATCACGGGCTGGTTTATAGTGAGGCATTGGGTGCCGCCGCCTTTACCTTTAAACTGATTTTGGAAGGACTACGCGATTATGGAGGAGCTTTAAGTCCGTTCAACGCCTTTCAAATTATACAGGGATTGGAAACGCTGCCCGTACGGATTAAACAACATAGCGCAAATGCGCTGGAGTTGGCAGAATGGTTGCAAGGCAGGGAAGAAGTAGCGTGGGTAAATTATCCCGGATTAAAAGGAAACAAATATTATGACTTGGCAAAAGAGTATTTACCGAACGGACAAAGTGGTTTGGTGACTTTTGGTATAAAAGGTGGGTTTGATGCTGCAAAGCAAGTAACGGATGCCACCAAAATATTTTCGTTGTTGGCCAATATTGGGGATACCAAATCCTTGATCATTCACCCGGCAAGTACGACGCATCAACAATTGAACGAGGAGCAACAAGCCGGTGCGGGTGTATCGCAAGATTTGATTCGCCTTTCTGTTGGTTTGGAGGATGTAGACGATTTAAAGGCCGATTTGGAACAAGCGTTCGCGGCTGTTGACAAATCTGTTTTTGCATAACTATTAATCAAAACCTATCAGGTTTAAAAGCATAATTATTGTCTCCTCGAGCGGAGTCGAGAGGTGTTCAGTTCTCCACTACGCTCGAACAGACATATAATATTTAGGAATAAGATAAATGCTCCACCACCTTAAAATAAATCAGTACACCACGGTCAACGGCGTATCCCAGGACATAAAACTTTCGTACCAACTTTTTGGTAGAGCGTTGCATTCGGCACCCATTGTATTGGTCAACCATGCGCTTACGGGAAACTCCAATGTAACCGGAAAAGATGGTTGGTGGTCCGCCCTGATTGGGAACGGAAAATGTATCGACACTCAAAAGTAC
>CAJQMW010000458.1 GCA_905479535.1 uncultured Maribacter sp.
CAAAAAACTTTTGGTGACATTAAAAGTCATATCTACCCTTTTCGTATCTCCCCATTGGGCAACAATATGTCCATTTTTTAGAATCATGCCCGCCGGACCGCCCCGTTTTTTTGTGGCCCCAAGAATCTCATGAAAGGGCTCGCGTTCAAATCCTTTTAGAATGGCAATCCTTAAATCTCGAGAGCCCGAATATTCGTTGGCTTCGGCAAAACTGACAGCTTCTTGAAGTTTCTCCGAATCAATTTTTAGAGCTGTGGGAGATTTTTGTGACCAATCCCCATTTCTTTCAGGGAAGTAATACTTTTCTTGAGCGGATACCCCAGTCAGAAATACTACTAAAAGAATAAAATGGACAGTGTTTTTCATGGGTTGAACGGAATTAAGAATTTTACTTGAAGTTACTCAAATCATATCGCATTAACCAATCGGTCTGCTTATCCTTTCCAATATAATAGGGGTGGGTACCAAACTTTACAAAACCATGCTTTTGATAAAAGCGAATAGCATTGACGTTCTTTTCCCATACACCTAACCATAAGTACCCTTTGTTTCTTTCAGCTCCAATTTTCATTGCCTGTTGTAAGAGCTTTTGACCAATTTTTCTACCCTGAAATTCCTTTATTATATAGATACGCTCCAATTCCAAGGCGTCTGTAGTCATAATGTCCGTCTGGGCATCGTTTTCATTCAACTTGAGATAACCAACAAGTATTTCATTCAAGAAACTGAAATAAAAAGAGGTATGAGGGTTTTCAAGTTCACTTTTAATTTTTGCTTTGTCAAATGCAAAATCTATATAATTCTTAAAATCTTCGGGATCATTATCCTTTTCAAATGCATCTATAAAGGTTTCCCGAGAAATGCGAAGCAGTTTTTCAATATCTTCAGCCTCACATTTTCTAAATTCTACTTCCATGGCCCTAAAATAGAAAAAGGAGCAAATTTCTTTGCTCCTTACGGGGGAATTTTACGCTTTAGTCTTTTAAAACATAAATAACCACTTGGTAACTTGTAAGATGCCCTTCTAGAAAATCCTGAAATCGGATTTCGAATCTTCTAGAACGACCTGTCTTTGTTCATTTTGGGTCTGCATAGAAAGTAGGTACTATATATATTTTTAGTTTTGTTTTTCTGCAAATAGCTTTCCTTCGGTTCTCATTAAAATAACTCCCTCCTCCGTTTCTTCCATTTTTACGTAATCATTTGGAAAATCGGTTCCAGGGTATTTTACTGTATAGATACCATTTTCAGCATTCCAGCTAAAATCGGTCAGAAAAATAACTTCTCCGTTTTTATAGCCATGAAACCTACCTAAGTAGGCATCATTGAAAATCCATTCCTCAGAATCTACTACCAACTTGTTGGTATTTGTAGCTGTTTTTACAGTGTGATGCCAAATTCCAATTATAGGATCCTCATTAATCTCTATTTTTGAACAAGAGGCAAAGAGAACGCATAATAGCAAACATTTAAAAAAGGTCTTCATCTTAGGTTAAGTTTTAAAAGCGATTTGGGTTTCACTTTGATTACCTAACAAATATATGAAAGAATTTTCCTACAATTTTAATGATTGTGGTATAAACATCCTTTTTTGATGTGTACGAATCGAAAATAATTAAAAATCAGATAAAATGCATTATTTTATCGATAAAAAGTATTTTGTTTTATTCTTTTTACTTTTTTAGCTAATATAAAAGGTTTTCAACACAGCCTTACCCATTTGAAAACACCGGATTTTTGAAATTTAAGTCACAAAAAAAGAGCAACTTGGGGAGGTTGCTCTTTAAAAATAGTTTTTGGAAAAAATCTATAACATAAATAGTTTTTTGGTCAAGAGTACAATACCGCTAAAAAAATCATTTCGATATACTTGTACTTTTTCTTCTGGCGCGATTCGATTCATTTGGGAGTTCATCTGGGTAACATTTATTAGGTTAATCTGGGCTATTATATCTTTACACTGTAAATATAACATCAGAAGGGCCTACTTATTGAATTATTGTTGTGAACCCATTCCAAAATGTTGTGAAAAAAACGAACGTTCCCCTTTCATCGATAAAGTAGTCGCAAAACCTAATTTAAATTCATTTCAGGAACATCCACGGGAACTACTAACTCCCCTTCAGTTGCTTCCTTTATTTGTTCAACGCTCACTCCCGGAGCCCTCTCCAACAATAAGAAACCTTTATCGGTAACCTCCATTACAGCCAAATTCGTTACTATTTTCTTTACACACTTCACACCAGTTAGTGGTAGGGTGCATTTTTTCAAAAGTTTAGACTCTCCTGCCCTATTGGTATGCATCATAGCCACAATGATGTTTTCGGCAGAAGCGACCAAATCCATTGCCCCGCCCATTCCTTTGACCATTTTACCAGGTATCTTCCAGTTAGCGATGTCGCCTTGCTCGGATACCTCCATGGCACCGAGTATGGTTAAATCTACATGCTGGCCCCTTATCATTGCAAAGCTTGTAGAAGAATCGAAGAAAGACGCTCCGGGAAGTGTAGTTATAGTTTGCTTTCCTGCGTTGATAATATCCGCATCCTCCTCTCCTTCAAATGGAAACGGTCCCATACCGAGAACTCCGTTCTCACTCTGAAACTCTACACTAATGTCATCCCGCACAAAATTAGCGACCAAGGTAGGTATGCCTATTCCCAAGTTTACATAATAGCCATCCTTTACCTCTTTAGCGATTCGTTGCGCTATTCCGTTTTTATCTAACATAATTCAATTTGAAAATTTATAGATGTGTTAATTTGAAAATTTGTTGCGTTTACTCGTACCGATAATTTTGGAGATAATCAGAATTATCGACTTCAATTCAGAAAATAAAGCGGCAGGTGGGTCAGGATAATATTTTGATGCTTTACAAAGTTCAATCCAATAATTAGTTTCATCTGCTTCCTTAGCGGCAATTTTGAATTTATGTATAAAGTCAGCGGAACTCTCTGCATTTTGTGCTTCCCAACTATTCGCTCCAATAGAGGTGCCGCTTCTGAACAGTTGTGATGTCATTTCGAATTTTTTTAAAGACCTTAGTTTTTCAGAATAATCTATAATATCAAGAGCAAAATCGAAGGTTTTCTTTACAATTATATTGTCCTTGTCGTTTCTCATATTTTCAAATCATTAGATTAGGCCGTTTTCAAATCTTTTTACGTACCGTCCGCTGCTCTATTCTCTTCTCATAACGCTGCCCTTGGAATATGCGCTGGACAAAAATACCGGGCACGTGTATTTGATTGGGGTCAAGTTCTCCTACAGGCACAAGTTCTTCGACCTCAGCTACCGTAATTTTTGCAGCACCACACATACACGGATTAAAATTCCGTGCCGTTCCCTTAAAAATAAGATTACCGGCTTCGTCACCTTTCCACGCTTTCACGAACGAAAAATCGGCCTTAAAGGCCTCCTCCAGCACGTACATTTTCCCGTCAAATTCCCTCGTCTCTTTTCCTTCGGCCACTTCTGTCCCATATCCAGCAGGGGTGAAAAATGCAGGGAAACCTCCTTGTGCGGCTTTGCACTTTTCTGCTAAGGTTCCCTGTGGAGTAAGTTCAACTTCCAGTTCCCCGCTCAGCATTTGACGTTCGAACTCATCATTTTCCCCTACATAAGAGGATATCATTTTTCTAATTTGATGTTTTTGCAATAAAAGTCCCAAACCAAAATCATCCACCCCGGCATTATTTGAAATACAGGTAATATCTTTAATATTTAACTTTACTAGCGCTTTAATGGCATTTTCTGGTATTCCACAGAGACCGAATCCCCCAAGCATAAATGTCATCCCGTCCTTTACACCGGCAAGGGCTTCGTTTACATCAGTTACCGTTTTTTTTATCATGTTTCAGCTTAAATTAGTCTTACTAATTTACGGTTTTTAAACCGTAAATTTTAATAAAAAGACCCCGCAAAGTGCGAGGTCTATAAAAAGTAAAATTTTGCTATCCTTAAATAAGAAGGCACCTTAAAAATCCAAATCTTCCAAATCCTCCTCAATATCTGTATCCTTTTGTTGATTTTCTAAGAACTTATCACAGTCCACTATAATGGACATGTCTTCGGGCTTCTCAAAATCCCCCGTAGATACATCTAGCTCCTCGTTGCCGTAATTCTTTTTCATATACAATCCCCAAATGGGCAATGCCATAGAAGCTCCCTGACCATAGGCTGTTCTATTGAAGTGTATAGGTTTGTCTTCACCTCCTACCCAAACTCCAGTTACCAAGTTTGGGACCATTCCCATGAACCAACCGTCACTATTATTTTGAGTGGTTCCTGTTTTTCCTGCGATCGGGTTTGTAAGTTCGTATGGGTAACCTGTAACGACCTCTTTATATACCGTGTTATTTTTATTGAAGCTATGGCGCAATCTGGCACCGGATCCGCTCTGTGTTACCCCTTTCATTAATTCTATCATGGCATAGGAAACTTCCTTGCTTAGTACATCCTTCGTTTCCGGAACGTATTCATAAAGCACAGTGCCGTTTTTGTCCTCTATACGCGTTACCATGACAGGCTTTACATACACTCCTTCATTGGCAAACATTCCGTACGCCCCGACCATTTCATATACATTAACGTCAGCCGTACCTAAAGCAATGGATGGTACGGGAGGAATTTCCCTTGAAAAACCTAGATTATTGGTAATGTTCACCACCGCCTTTGGACCCACCCTATCTATAAGTTGGGCTGTTACCGTATTTACCGAATTGGCCAAAGCATATTTCAGTGTCATGTTATTCCCGGAGTATGTGCCATCCGAATTTTTTGGGCACCAAGGCTCCATATTACCGTGCTTTTCCGCTTCAATACAGTACTGTGTATCCGGAAGCATTTCACAGGGCGATAACCGCAACTGGTCTATAGCCGCGGCATAGACAAATGGTTTGAAAGTAGATCCTGCCTGAATGGCTCCTTGAAACACATTGTCATATTGAAAATGTTTATAATCTACACCGCCAACCCAAGCCTTAACATGACCTGTTTGCGGTTCCATGGACATCATTGCCGTTCTCAGAAAAGTCTTGTAATACCTTATGGAGTCTAAAGGCGTCATGATGGTGTCCTTTTCTTTGGTGTCGCTTTTCCAGTCAAAAACCGTCATTTCGGTCTTTTTGGTAAAGGATTCACGTATTTCCTTTTCTGAATTACCGTTCTCTTTCATGATCCTCCAACGTTCGGATCGTTTCATGGCCCTTTCCATGATTTTATCAATTTCATCCTGTGGAACATCTAAAAAAGGTGCCGTTCTATTTCGTTCTGGAGTGTTCTGCACAAAGAATTCGGCTTGAAGACGACTTATATGTTCACTAACGGCTTCTTCGGCATTCTTTTGCATGCGGGAATCAACCGTTGTATAAATTCTTAATCCGTCTAGATAAAGATTCCATCGATCACGCTCTCCTTCCAAGGCAGGTTTAGGGTTCTTGGCTATCCAATCGTTCATAAAGCGCTGCAAATACATCCTAAAGTAGGTTGCCAATCCTTCCCTATGGTTTTCAGGATTAAAATTGATATCCATTTTCAAGGCCTGAAGGGAATCCTTCTCCTGTTCCGTGATATAATCGTACCGTGCCAATTGTCCAAGGACAATATTCCGCTTGTTCTTTGTTAACTCCTCCCGGCGTAAAGGATTATATAAGGAAGAGTTCTGAAGCATACCGATCAGCATGGCCGATTCCTCAATTTTTAACTCCATAGGTTCCTTGCCAAAATAGATACGTGCCGCGGAGCGTATACCATCGGCATTGTTACCAAAATCATAGATGTTCAAATACATACTAATGATTTCTTCTTTGGTATAGCTGCGTTCCAGCCTGATGGCCAGAACCCATTCTTTTACCTTTTGTTTAAACGTCTCAAACTTATTTCTAGACCGTACCCCAACAAAAAGTTGCCGTGCCAATTGCTGGGAAATGGTACTCGCCCCACCTCTTTTCCCTAAAAAGAAAGCCGCCCGTAAGGTTCCTCTGGCGTCGATTCCAGAATGATCGCGAAAACGAATATCCTCACTTGCGATTAGGGTATTCACCAAATTCTCCGGAAGGTCGTCGTACTTTAAATTGGTACGGTTATCGTCCAAATAGAACTTACCTAAGGTCTGCCCATCCGAAGATAGGATTTCCGAGGCCAAGTTAGTCTGAGGGTTCTCCAAATATTCATAGGGAGGGAGTTCTCCAAAAAAGCCCCAAGACGCCGATAGAAAAATCAACGTCACGAAAACAATACCAGATATAAATAAAATCCAAAACCACTTGATGTATTTAAAAAATCCAGTGGATTTCTTTTTCTTAACCGCTTTAGCCATATTCTAAGGGGTACTTTTTGTTATTTCTATTCCTACATCCGTAATGCCTTCCAGGCCCACAATCCCAGAAACGTTACCGTTTTTTCGCATGGCATGAATTACCTCCAATGTATATACGCCAGAAGAAGGAAAAACGATGTTTTCCTTGTACCACAACTTGTTTTCCTTGATACTGCCATTTCCTTTACCCAACCAAGTACCGTCCGGTAGGGCCATATTATATTCCAGGGTGTCTTGCAAAACCTCTCCTTGTGGAGTA
>CAJQMW010000459.1 GCA_905479535.1 uncultured Maribacter sp.
GTAAGGACTTGTCAATAATCATAATTTCTGCAGAATTAGAGAAAGTCGTGGGTTCATTGGCCCCTGTTCGCCACACTTGGCCATAAGGAACCAATTCACCAAAAATAACCCGGTCTTTTTTAGATGGACTAGAATAGTTTACTGAAAGCTCAGCACCCTCAAGGGTGTAGTTCGCAGTCTTCTCTGGGCTGTTTTTTTTAGTCTGCTTTTTAAGGTAAGGCATACCAATAAAATAAAATAACGCACCTACTACAATTAGAATAATACCAAGACGCTTTAGAAATTTCATAAATTCTGTGTATTTAAAATATATACTAAGTTATTCTAAGGTACTAAATCAAACTTAAAGATGGCAATGTTGTTATAGGTTTCACCCGGCCTCAAAACACTGGATGGAAAGTCACTATGGTTGGGTGCATCAGGGTAGTTTTGTGTTTCAAAACAAATCCCGGGAAAATCTGGAGGGGTATATACAATCACCGCAGGTTGGTTGGTAAACACTTTCATGGAAATTCCAGATTTCTTGGAATTGAGCTCCGCTATCTTTTCACTACCAATATTCTTTACAAACGGTGTATTCAATCGTTTTACGCCAAATTTTTTAGGCAATAAAAAATTGTAGTCGGAATCTCGAACCGGGATAAGGTTACCCGTGGGCAGTAATTTTTCTGTGGTCTCCAAGTAATAGGGACAATTTAATTGCAGTTCATAATCATCAACATAAGGGCTGTCATCCAATTTAAAATAGGAATGGTTGGTAAGATTAACCACGGTACTTCTATCCGTATCCGCTTCATGGACTATCTGTAATGCGTTGCCCACTAATTTATAAGTAACGGTGACGTTGAGGTTTCCGGGATATCCTTCCTCCAAATGCTTACTTTTATAAGAAAGCTTTACGAAAGGATCATCCTTATATTGAACCTCTTCAATAGTCCAATATTTTTGATTGAATCCTTCCTTACCCCCGTGTAAATGCACGCCTTCCTCGTTATACAGAAAAAACTTTTCCCTATCCAACTCAAATCCTCCGTTTGAAATACGCCCTGCGTAACGTCCAACACAGGCGCCCAAGCAGTTTTCGTCCAAGCGATACCTACTGGGATGATTGTACCCAACTGCCACATTGGTATATTTTCCATCCGCTCCCTTGACCAATAATTTTTGAATAATGGCACCATAATCCAGCACCATCAAGGTCATAAACGCATTGGATATTGTAACTTGTTTCAATAGAAAAATTTTAAAGCGATGTGTAAAAATAGAAGTTTTTTGCAACATCCATTTTTTTCTGTCGTCCTTTAAATAACAACAACTAAAAATAAATACCTAACTACCCCGATGTTGCAAATTGATGTTGTAGAGAAATGCAAAATCAACGATCGTAGCGCACAACTAAAGTTGTACAGGCAATACTGTAATGGCATGTATGCAGTAGCCATGCGTTTTGTCAAAAATTCCGATGATGCTGAGGACGTATTACAGGAATCGTTTATAAAGGCTTTTCAAAAAATACATCAGTTCAAGGGTGAGGTGACTTTTGGGGCTTGGTTAAAAAGAATTGTTGTGAACAAGAGTATCGATTTTTTAAAATCAAAAAAACAACATGTAGTGCCTTTGGAGGAGCGGTACCTGAAGCCCGTAGAAAATGATGATTGGACAGTTAGTGATGACATTGGACTGGAGGAGGTGAAAGATGCTATTGAAAAATTACCGGATAAGTATAGATATGTGGTAATGATGTTTTTGATAGAAGGATTCGACCATCAAGAAATTTCACAGGTACTTCAAATCGAGCAGACCACCTGTAGGACTCGATTATTAAGAGGCAAAAATAGGTTAAAGGAATTATTAGAAACAAAGCAATATGGGACAGGATCTTAGAAAATTGTTTGAAAAAGAGCGGGGAGAACGAAAGTTTGAGCTAAAGCGGGGTCATGAAGAGCGTTTTTTGGAACGGTTGTATAAAGCACTGCCGCAACCAAAAAAATCTACACCATACTTCCTTAAAATAGCGGCAAGTATTCTAGTAGCGGCGATCTTGGGATTTCTGGGATATCAGGCATTCACCAAAAACGAGACGATACCTAAAACCATTGTCGATAGCAATAAAGAGATTAATGATAAGGAAAGTTTTTCTTTTGGGGATCTTTCACCCGATTTACGAAAAGTGGAAAATTTTTACGTCGCCAATATTAACTTGGAGTTGTCCCGTCTGGAGGTTTCAGATGAAAATAAGGACTTGGTCGATAGTTTTATGGAACGCTTGTCGGAACTTAATTTAGAATATAAGGATTTGAACAAAGAGTTGAATGAATGGGGTCCCAACGACCATACCATATCAGCTTTGATAGAGAATTTACAATTACGATTAGAATTACTACAGAAGTTAAAAAAGAAGTTAAATCAATTAAAATCATCAAAAAATGAACAGATCACAGAGAATAGTATCTAGACAATTCATCATTGCGCTAGGGTTTTTCATTACAACATTTGCTGCGTTGGGTCAGAAACAGAGCAAAACGTTCAAGGAGAGTTTTATGGTTGCCGAGGATGCA
>CAJQMW010000460.1 GCA_905479535.1 uncultured Maribacter sp.
TCAATTACTTTCAAATCTTCCTGCTGGGCGTTGATCAGCCCCAATGTTTTGTTCTCCGAAAGAATCCGATGCCACCTCTTACGATGTTTGCCAATATCTGAAAAGGAGCAATCAAATACTACGGCGACCGTATCGTCTTGCCAGTCGGCGTTCGAAATATTTGTTGGTGTCCCAAAACATTGAACGACCTGGTCAACATAGCCCCCTTTTTTTGCCAATATGGCTAATTTTAAATCATTTCTCATAAGGTTTAGTTTAGGTAGTAATTAATGGGGGAGTGTCTGGACTACAGAACAGGCGGTACAGAACGACAAGGTAAGATATAAGTTAAATAAAAACAAATAATACCTTACAATTATTATAGATATATTCTTCGGATCAACTCGATTTAAAATCGCATTATTGAATGACGTTTATAATTCTAAATACTATTGAAATCCAATTTATTTTGCATTATTTTATTCCTTAAATTACAACTGAATAAAAAAGCACAAAATTTACGTTCTTTAGTTACTTCTTGGCTGTTGGTGTCCATATAGGGATTTATTCAGGATTTCAACGTTCAACTAATTGAAAATAAGATACTTGACTCAACTCAATGAGTTCTGTCACCCCGACGAACCGCCTATCAAGGCGTACCAAAACCCTGCTAATCTTATGATTATCAGGGTTTTTCATTTTTATGGGTATTATATGAATATAAATAATACTGTTAAAAAAGTCAACAAATCGGATAACAAATTCATTTTAGTAAAAGTGTTGACCTAATTGTTAAAATTGAATGATTAGTTGTTAGAATAAATGTATCTTTAAAGTGATTTGACTTTCGTCTGGTAATAAAATAGGTATTAACAAAAAGACGAAAACATGAAAACAACAGCAACTTTCAGCATTTTGTTCTCGACGGATTTTTCCAGAGCAAAAAACAACCAAGTTTCCATTTACGTAAGAATTACAGTAAATAGCAAACGCTCTACAATCAGTTTAAAACGAAAAGTTCCCGTATCCGATTGGGATGCGCATAAGGGAAGAACCCGAGGCACTAACCAAAACGCCAGAATACTTAACAATTATTTAGAAGAAGTAAATTGTGGTATTTTTAAAAGCTATCAAGAATTAAAGCTAGAACATAAGCTTATAACCTCCCAAGCCATAAAGGCAAGGTATTTAGGAGAGGATGAGCAGAATCATTCTGTTATTGATATTATTAAGTATCATAATGAAGATATATAATTACCCCCATCCTTAGGACAATAATTCTTTAAAAATAAGTTTGATGATGATGTTGAAAGAGGGGGGTCCGGGGGAGACTCATAACTCCCCGTTTTTGTTGAAAACCCTATTTTGCCCTCCCGTACCATCACGCCGCTTTCCTTTTGCCTTGTTGATAAATTGTTGATGGCGTCTCGTCGTTCAGGCTCTGGTGCCTGCGCTCGCTGTTATAGTACCTGAAATATTCCTCAAGTCCCCTGTAACATTGCAGCCCGTTGTCGGCGGGGAACAGGTACACGTGCTCATACTTTACGCTGCGCCAGAGGCGTTCGACGAATATGTTGTCCAGTGCCCTTCCCTTGCCGTCCATGCTCAGGCGTATACCCTGTTCCGGTGCCGTGGCCCAGTTACAGAATTCATGCGCAGTGAACTGGCTCCCCTGGTCGGTGTTGAGGATCTCCGGTGCGCCATGTTCCGCGATAGCGGTCTCCAAGGTCTTCCTGCACCAGTCCGATGTCATGGTGTTGGACAGCGACCAGCCGACCACATAGCGGCTGTACAGGTCGATTATCGCACAAAGGTACAGGTAGCCGCCCTGTACGGGTATATAGGTGATGTCCGCTGCCCAGACCTGGCCGCAACGTTCCACCTTTAGGTTTTTCAACAGGTATTTATAGATCCTGTGCAGTTCGCCCTTGCCCCGTTTCGAGGTATTGGGCTTCGGCCCGGTGGCCGAGAGGCCCATCAGGCGGAACAGCCGTTCGATACGCTTTTTGTTGATGGCCAGCCCCATGTCCTTTTGGAGCCATGTCGTGATCCGCGGTACGCCCAGCCAGGGGTGCAGCAGGTTCTTCCCGTCGATAAGGCGCATAAGTTCCAGGTTCTGTGGGCTCTCGCCCCTTGGTCCGTAATAGATGCCGCTGCGGTGGATGTCCAAGAGCTCGCACTGGCGCACAACGCTCAGCTTGCCCGCCCTGTCAACATGCGCTTTTCTTTGTTTCGCATCCTCTCTCATGACAAGGCTTTCTTTAAAAAATCGATCTCCATTTTCTGTTGCCCGATGGTCTTCAGGAAACGCTCCTCCCTTTCCTCGGCCTCGGTCTTGGGGTCCTTCGCCTTGGAAGCGAACACGGCACCGCCGTTCTTGAGGAAATGGGACTTCCAGTTGGTGATCTGGGCCGGGTGGATTAGAATCAATCCCAGATGATATTAAATCAGTATTGAAAATATTTACTAGTATTATTTCTCACTGGCTTGACCTATATGAACACGAAGTTGTGAGAAGACAACTAGATATTATGGGAGAAGCAATTGAAGTAGGACCAGAAGAGGAACAAAACCAATAAAAAAGAACGAACAACAATGGACATATTTAATTGCTTGTCCTCACCTACTTACGAAAATTCTTGCTGATTTTTAGATCAGTGTGTAGTCATAAAGTTAATTGCTAGACCACACAACTAGGAAAAACCGCTACCGTTAATAGCAAATCACCTCACCCCATTCCAAATATCCAAGTACATTTTCCATTCGCCATTCGCTTTCCGCCAAACAACCACTTATTTGCCTTTCCAAGAACTCTCGGAGCCGTCGGTTTTTTTAGAACGACTTTAAAAAATGAAAATCAAAATAGTGATGTCAAGTATGTTCATCCCACCGTAAAGTGTTACATTTAAAAAACAGACATTAATTCATCAATAGCAGTTTATACATTCCTAAAATCAATCAAAGAATGAAATCAAAACTCATAACCCTGGTAGCCTTGGCAGTTGTGCTGTCCTGCGCAGAGACCACCAAAACACCGGAACCGGCCAACGACAAAATTACAGCCGTAGAAAACAATCTAACCCTACCCGTATTCATAGAAGGGGATGCCACCTATACCCTTGACGAACGTATGGAACATTATGGGGTGCCCGGGGTAAGTATTACCGTAATCCACAACGGCGAGATTGCATGGGTAAAAACCTATGGTGTTATGGATAAGGAAAGTTTATCCCCCGTGACCGAAAACACCTTGTTCCAAGCGGCCTCCATTAGCAAACCGGTTTCAGCCTATGCAGCTTTGCGGTTGGTAGAGCAGGGAAAAATAGACTTGGATGCGGACATCAATGCCCAATTAAAATCATGGCAATTGCCGGAGAGCGAATTCACAACGGATAAGAAGGTTACCGTTAAGAACCTACTTAACCATTCTGCCGGTACCACGGTACATGGTTTTTTAGGCTACAGTCCGGATCTTCCCGTTCCCACTTTGATACAAGCTTTAAACGGGGAACCGCCCGCGAATTCACCCGCGGTTATTGTGGATAAAGAACCAGAAGAAAGTTTTCGGTATTCCGGTGG
The DNA here is from genome assembly GCA_905479535.1 of uncultured Maribacter sp. Taxonomy (GTDB): domain Bacteria; phylum Bacteroidota; class Bacteroidia; order Flavobacteriales; family Flavobacteriaceae; genus Maribacter. The sequence continues at coordinate 3,559 of CAJQMW010000460.1, forward strand.
TGGGTATAATGTTGTACAACAATTGATGATCGATGTGGAAGGCAAGTCCTTCCCCCAAATCATGAAGGAGCAGGTACTGCAGCCCTTGGATATGGAACACAGTAGTTTTGACCAACCGTTGACATCTCCTCGGTTAGACCTTGCAGCGACAGGCTATTTGCCCGATGGCAGCATGACGAAGGGAAAAAGACATACCTATCCCGAAATGGCACCGGCAGGACTATGGACCACTTCGGAAGATTTGGCCAAGTTTGCCATAAACATTCAAAAAACTTTGAAAGGCAATGGTACCGTAGGGCTGTCCCAGGAGATGACGACAAAAATGTTGACTCCCTTCGTGGAGGATTATGTAGGGCTGGGCATTTTTCTCAATAAAAAGAAGGATGAGGTCTATTTTGGGCATGGTGGCTGGAACGAAGGTTTTTCCAGTGAATTGATGGCGCATAAGGACAAAGGTTATGGCGTGGTGATCATGATCAATTCCAATCACCCCAATTTTATTTCAGAACTCGTTCGTTCCGTGGCGTTGACTTACGAATGGGACGATTATTTCCCGAAGTATCAAAAATTACCTATAGATACCCAAGCTACTGCAGCTATTACAGGAAAATACTTGGTTCGTGGGTTTGATTTTATTGAAGTATTGGAAGAGAACGACCAACTGATGTATAGAAACGGTGCGGAAGAGAATCTGACAGAACTGATCAAGGTTTCGGACAGTACCTATGTGGTGCGCGATTTTGATGTACTATTTCAATTCAAGGAAAATCCCGAATCGGGAAACAGCGATATTCATATTATCGATTCGGGAACCATGGAGCCACGGGCAGTTTATGGTCAGCTCGCTGAAGGTTCAAAACTTCCTTTACTCATGCTTATGGAAGGTGATTTTGACAACGCATTAAGCGCTTACCAAACCTTAATGAAAAAGGACAAAAACGACCCTGCGATTAATGAGGGTAATTTAAACCAATTAGGGTATCGGTTTATGGGTAAGGACAAAAACGAAGTGGCCCTGGATATTTTTAAGCTTAACACCATCCTATATCCCAAAAGTTTTAATGTGTACGACAGTTATGCGGAAGCCTTTATGAAAATGGGGCAGACCGAATTGGCAATCGAAAATTATAAAAAATCATTGAGCCTAAACCCTGAAAATGAAAATGCAAAAAATCAACTCGAGAAATTGGAAACCGAGGAATAGCGGTTTCACGCTTTGATATTTTCCACCAAAACCATGGAAAGATTAAAAAAGCGAACGCAAAACAATATGAATGGTGCGTAGTACAACGCTGGGTACTACGCATAGCTAAACCTATGGAAGTAGTCCCTAAAATTCACTTCACCCCATTCCAAATATCCAGATACATTTTCCATTCGCCTTTTTCTTTTCGCCAAACGACCACATATTTACCTTTCCATGAACTTTCAGAACCATCGGATCTTTGGGTAGTGCCTTCGTAATACCCGTAATCATAGGCTTCGTCGCCCATTATTTTAATCTCTTCGGGCATCAATTTATGGTAGCTGGTGCTAACACCTTCGGGCAAGGTCCAGTACTTCAAAATGGCTTCCTCACCCGTGAGTATCTCCGTATTATCAGGAAATATCTTGGCATCGGCCGTATAGGCGTTGAGAATCATCCCATAATCGGCATCCACAATATAGTGCGAAAAGTTTTTGGCGTTTTCTAGAATCTGGTCAATCTCTGCTTTTGGTCCTATATATTCCTGTGCAAAGCCCAGGCTATAGCTAAAAAGGAGTATAAAGAGGGTCGTGGTGAATTTCATTTTTTCTTGTTTTACGGGTTGTGGTTATTTATTTTGTCTATAAAAAATTTTGCTGACTACTTTCCATTCGCCATCAATCTTCAACAGGTTCATATAATCAATAAAATTAAAAGTTTCGTATTCAATTTTAAGTTTCGCCTGCGCTGCATTACCAGTGATATCAATGGAAGCAATGCTCGTCTTTCTATTTTGCTTCGGGCCAGCTTTCATTCCTTTTTTAAAAAACGCGAGCGCGTTTACTTCTTTGTATCCCTCTCCAGAAATAAATTTCATGGTGGCATTTTCGTGAAATGCTTTTTTAAGGGTTTCAAAGTCGTTGTTGGTGCCGCCATCTAAATAATACGATACAGTTTTTTCAACTTGGGCCTTATCCGTTTCTTGGGCAGATGCTAGATTAAAAATGGTTACACAACATAGGGTAAGTAAGAGTCTGTACTTCATGATTCGTTTTTTTGATGATGTATAGAAACAATGATACAACGAATCCTATGGAAAAGAGCCTTCTAAAAGGGTAAAGAACTACAGATTTATAAATTCGGAAAAAGAAAGATGCTAGTTCTTCTGACTTTTGAATTTTGCGGGTGTGATGCCCTTTATTTTCTTAAAAGCGGCGTAAAAGGTAGAATTGGAATTAAAACCACACTCGCTCCCTATAGCCTCTAACGTTAGCAAATCATTGGACAATAGCATTTCCTCTACCGCTCTAATTCGATATTCGTTCAAATAGTGGGAGAAGCCTTTTCCGATATTATCGTTTAGAAATTGGGATAGACGGTGAGGCAGTATATGGAGTTCTTGGGCTACATCAGATAGTTTTAAATCCGGATTCTTGTACAATTGTTTTTCGGTCATTAGTCGCTCAAGACCTATCGCGATAAACTTCGCTTCTTCATCTTCTATTTTCTTATTGCCGTATTTGACTTCCTTTTCAAAAAATACCGAGTTCTTGTTTTTCTTAAAAAACCATAAAAGGAGCAATAGGTAGAACAGAAAGGAAAATGACAATGCCCCAACAATATATGAAGTGTAGTTACTAGTAAAATAGGCTATCCAAATAATCAGAATTCCGACATAGATGCTCAAATGAAAAACTTGAAAATCATTCAATTTTTTAGTTTTTGAGAATAATTGTTGAAATGTCGTTTTGAATAGAAGACCTGAAATAATAAGGTAGGTCAGCCACTGTAGATAAATTATGCGAATTAGGTATGGTACCCAGAGATGGCGATATTCCCTATAGGGAATGATAACCCAGGCAACCGAAATTAGTATCACGTAGGGAATAATGTGGTAGTACCATTTAGCTGTAACCTTACTTTT
>CAJQMW010000461.1 GCA_905479535.1 uncultured Maribacter sp.
TTTTTTTTGGCAAATCGGATATTTTTTGGTTTACCTCTCCAACCGGGACACCTTCGTCAAGCAATAGGTAGGTCGTAAGCCACGAGTTGCCCCAATTACTGTAATGGGTATTAAAGGGAAGGTAATTATCTATAGGGATGACCGCATTGAACTGGAGCGAAGAATGTTCGGGAATGTTTTCGAAAACCCCGGTTATGTTAAAAGCAACTTTATTTTCATCGACGATTAGATTCAAGGTTTTACCGACCACATTACCTTCTGGGAAATGATTGTCAGCCAATTCTTGTGAGATGACGATGCTATTCAAATCGACGAGGCAACTCTCAGAATTCCCTTCTTTTAATGGAAAGGAAAAAATATTGAAAAAACTTGGATCGGCAGCAGCTACCTGAGCTTGGACCAGTTCCTCGGAAATATTCAACTCCCACTGATGAGGACCGGCAAGTCTGGTTGTTTCTTCAATCTCAGGAAATTGATCCATAAGGGCGTCGCCAATGGGATATGCGGTATTCTCCATTGTTTGAAGTTCGCCGTTTTGGGCAATGTTATTCTGCAATAGCTGATAAATTCTGGGACCTTTTGCGTGAAAAGCATCTTGTTTGAATTCATCCATGACCCAAAGCGAGATCATAAAACTGCACCAAACGCCAAGTCCCAACCCGATGATATTGATCAAGGAGAAACCTTTTCTTTTGTTCAGATTTCTAAGAGCGATTTTTAGATGGTTTTTGAACATGATTTTTGTTTTTGATGATGGGTTACAAACCTGCTAGGTGGATTGGTAGTTGCCGATTTATAGCCCTAAGACTTTCAAGTTTCTTGTACCTATATTTATGCCAAAAATATAACTATTTGAATATCATATAAATACATAAGAATATCCCGAAGTAACCTTTTAAAAATGTAAAATAAATTTACAGAAAGTGTCCAATAATTTTACGCTTTTTTTGATTTAATCTAAAGATTGTTTTGGATAATAAAAGACCTGCAGTAGTCCCGTAAAACCAACCTTTTTTGGTACTTATCTATACCAAGTTTACTCAAAGCGATCATCAGTTTCTCCGTTTTCTATTTTTAATGATAAAAACTTTCAATAAAAAAACCCGAAACAACAAGTTGCTTCGGTATCACAGCTAATTCAAATACCCATCTATTCTGCTATATCAGGGTTAGTAGATGCAAAAATACCGTTTGGGTTTTCTCTTACAATCCATACGTGCAATTGCCATTGGCTGAGATTGGGGTTGATTTCCCATTCATCCAAATCGCCGGTAAAGCCTTCGGGCGGTAGGCCCGGATTATCTAAATCCTCAATAGGTACGGCATACTCCACTGCAACAAACTCCATAGTACCGTTCGCATCGGGTGCGTACAAAATGATTTCGGGATTTTCAAGCTCAAAGGTGCCGTCAATTCTGGCGGGCAGTACGTAGTGGTGGCCCATATTGGGCACAAAGCCCGAAGCGTCAAAAAAGCCCTCGTTGGTAGCCACATTCTCATCGGTGTACTTGGCCGTGGCAGCCGTTAGTTGGTCGACTTCCATTTCCCAAATGGCCATGGTTACACCGTCATCGTCCTCGCTGCAAGCCATTCCCAACAATAGGATGGGCAGGGCCCAGCTAATTCTTTTCAAAAGATAGTTTCTAGATTTCATAAGTCACAAGTTTTAAATTATTAATTGTAGTTATACAAAGCGAATACCATAGGTTTCGCAGATTTCCGATACTTTTTTAAGGTCCGGGGGGCCAGGTGGTAGCGCATGCAGCTCATGGAACATATGCTCCATGCCCGAAGGGAAAACACTTACCCACATGGTCGCCTTTTCATCGCCCATCACCTTCCATGAATGCACCAAGTTTTTTGGTGCAAAGGCCATATCGCCTTTTTTTAAAGTAGTTGTTTTACCATCTACCATGATTTCCACTTCTCCCTGCATCACTCGAAAGATTTCATCTTCTTTGGTATGCACATGGGGCGGTATGCCCGAACCGGGCGCCAAATCGTCGACCCATTCAAAAACCTGATTGTCGGTATCCTCACCCACCACTTTATGCCATTGCGGATTACCAAAGACCCGCAATTGGATGCCTTCATCCTTGCGTACAATCTTTTGCTTGGGTTTGCTTTTGAATAATGTATACTCTTTAAAAAACGCCTTGGCCGAAGTCAGGGGCAGCATCGCCGCCAGACCGGTACCTCCCAGTTGTATTAAAAATCGTTTTCTGTCCATCGTTGTATTTTTAGGGGTTATAGCCGTTTGCTTCAGGACAAATCTATTTTGAACACGCCTTTTAAAATGCCACTAGCGTTGCAGGTTGTAGCTGATTTGTTGCAGTCCGGGTTCCATGAAACAAAAGTGTCAATTGATGAAACAAGGGTGTTAGTAGGGCAATCCTGAACCACCGAACTTCGTAGCCATAGGTACACTTCAATATTTTCAGTACCTTTTTGCTGCAAACCGATGAAACCAAATAATTACCTTTTCGCATTTTTGCTGTTCACCCTGCATTTCGTTTCTGGGCAAGAGGTTTATGAACTGGATCCCAAATATCCGGTGCATGACCTAGACCCGTATCTACAGGTGTATGCCGACAGCACCGACCAGTTTTCGGCCAAACGCTTGCTAAACGACACTACGCTCCCCTATACTTTAGGAGATGAAGTGCCCAAACTCCTTAAGACCCATGTGACCTATTGGGGCAAGTTAAAGCTAAGGGCAACGGACTCGTTGACAGGTTGGGAGCTCCATTTTGAAGACATTATGATCGGTCCCCCTGCCTGGACCAAAAGCAATGGTAAATTGGATGTCTACGGGTATGGGAACAATCAACTGCTCTTTCACCAGAAAACAGGGGTCGAATATGCCAAACGGGAAAGGGCCACCACTGACCATTGGGTATTGAACAGTATTGACCTGGGCGGCCTACCTACGAATACGGTGGTCACACTCGTTATAAAAGCCCAAGGCAATAGCTTTGGCTATCCGGCTTATTTTCATCTCGGTGCCCGAAGTCCGGAACAATCATTTTACCACGAACCTTTTCAATACCATAGAACCTTTAACGCCTTTATGTTCGGGGTCACCTTTATCATCTTTTTGTATTTCTTTTTACAGTTTATCTACCTCAGGGAGCAGATTTATTTCTGGTTTTCACTATGGCTCTTCTTCTGTATGGTAACGCAGTCGATGACCATCGGATTGATAGTGGGAAATCTGTCAAGCCTACGCTATCCGGTTTGGATAGTAACCGCCAATGCTCAATTCTTTGTTTTTTGGTTTTTTGGCCGTTCGTTTGTGGAATCTAAACAAAAGTTTCCCATTCTCGACAGGTTCATTAAGGGCCTGGCCTTCTTTATATTAATTGAAATAGTGATTACGGTATGCTATGTCATATTGCTAAATCCCGATACGTATTACACGGCACCTCATCCTTGGCATTATCTCTTTCTGAACCTTTATGGCATCGGCAGTCTCATCCTATCCATTCTATTGATCTTGAAGAAAGACCTTTTTGCACGCTACTTTGGGGTAGGATCCATGATTGCGAGTGTTTTTTTGATTTTTGGTACGCTATGGTCGATGGCGGTTTTACGACCTCCATTTGGAATTGACCCCTATGCCACCGGTATGTTCCTGCAGATTGTGATTTATTCCTTCGGAATTGCCTACCGAACCCGGAAAATCAGTGAAAAAAACCAATTGGAGCGTCTAGAAGCCGAACGCTCACTGGCCGAAATACAGCGGATGCGAGATTTGGACGAGGTAAAAACCCGCTTTTTTGCCAACGTCAGCCATGAGTTCCGAACGCCTTTGGCCCTTATTCATGGACCACTGCAACAGGCGGAAAAACAATCACGGGGGCTCAATAATAAATCGGTGCAACTTTCAGAAAAAGCGTTTACGCTCATCAAAAAAAACACAGTACGCTTGCAGATGCTGATCAATCAGCTTTTAGACCTGTCTAAAATTGAAAGCGGGAATCTCCATTTGAAACTAAGCCAGGGCGGACTCACCCAATTTCTGCGTACCCATGTTTTTTCGTTCGAAAGTATGGCCGAGCGTAAGAACATCAGTTTAAATACACACTTTTCGGGGGAATTTGAAGAGGCCTATTTTGACCAGGACAAACTTGAAAAAATAGTGAACAACCTCTTGTCCAACGCCTTTAAATATACCCCACAGGGAGGGGCAGTGAGTGTTAACGTGAATCTTAGGGACAAGAATTTGTCGTTAGTAATCAGCGATACCGGCAATGGGATGCACAAAGAGGAAATCGACCGTATTTTTGACCGTTTTTACCGCGTGGAAGGTACGGAGACCAAAGGCTCCGGTATCGGTCTGGCGCTGACCAAAGAATTGGTGGTAATGCACAACGGTCAAATAAACGTACACAGTGAAAAAGGTCGCGGTACCACCTTTAAGGTACGCCTACCAGTCACTTTAAAAGACTTGCCGGAAGCCATACACACGGATAAGGATCCCGTACTTGCTCCACAAATTGAGGAAACTGCCAAAACGCCTGCTCAAGTGCCCAACGGTAGAAATGTACACCTGCCCCAACATGAAGAGGTGATTTTATTAGTGGAGGATAATCAAGACCTGCAAAATTTTATTGCGGAGATCCTTGCGCCTAGATACAAAATACTTACCGCCAATGATGGCGCACAAGGTGAACGCATGGCCTTTGAGCATATTCCCGATTTGGTCATCAGTGATGTGATGATGCCTAAAAAAGATGGATACGAGCTCTGCAGTGCCCTAAAAAACAATACGAAGACCAGCCACATCCCCATCATGTTACTAACCGCCAAAGCGGGGCAACCTAACAAAATAGCCGGTTTGACCCAGGGGGCCGATGCTTATTTGACCAAGCCTTTTGATGCCGATGAGTTGTTGTTGCGCACGAAAAATTTGATTGAGGCACGAAAAAAGATTTGGGAACATTTCAAATCCCTCGACTTCAGTGCCATACCCGATTTAAACCTCAGCTCGGTGGATGATAAATTTTTACAAAAGGTGGTAAAAATTATTAAAGATAACATCGACAATGAGCTGCTTTCAGTGGAGGATATCGCCTCTAAAGTAGGCTTTAGCCGGGCGCAATTGCACCGTAAGCTTAAAGCACTGACCAATAAAAGTGCCGGGCAATTGGTCAACGAAATTCGGTTGAACAAAGCAAAAACCATGCTCTCCCAAAAGGTGGGCTCGGTATCGGAGATCGCCTATTCGGTAGGGTACACGAACCTATCGTATTTCACCAAGAGCTTTAAAGAAAAATTTGGTGTGCTCCCCAGTAAAGTTTAAGTAGTTCGAAAATGGGCCTATGAACTACATAAGTATATAGTAAGGGCATAAACTTGTGAAAAAGAAGCGATTTTCAAAACCTAGAACACTATTTTGGAATATCATTAATTAGTCCTTTTAATCCAACTTTATGGGTACTACCCCAAAATCCGCCCGTCCTCCATTTGAACAATGCGATCTGTACGTTTGGCGAAGTCCTCGTCATGGGTAACTACGAGCAAAGAAAGACCTTCTTCTTCCTTTAGGCGTTTAAAAATACCGAACACGTTTTCAGAATTATGACTGTCCAGATTACCTGTAGGTTCATCCCCCATGAGAATGGTGGGGTTGTTGATGAGAGCCCTTGCTATGGCTACCCGTTGCTTTTCCCCTCCCGATATTCTTGAGGCGCGTTGTTTGGCCAAATGGTCTATATGCAACATTTTCAACTTCTCCATACCATCGTGTTCGATTTCTGTATGCGATTTTTCGGCCAGTTTTTTGGCCGGTAACATCACATTTTCCAAGACACTAAATTCCGATAGGAGATAGTGGAACTGAAACACAAAGCCAATGTGTTTGTTACGAAGGCGCGACAGTTCTTGATGCGGTTTCCCGGTAATCAGTTCATCGTTAAGGTAAAGTTCACCCGTATAATCTGTATCCATCGTGGAAAGTATATAGAGCAACGTAGATTTCCCACATCCCGATTTACCCATAACTGAAGCAAACTCCCCTTCTTTTACCCCAAAAGAAATATTCTTCAGCACATGAAAATCCTTGGGCTTATGAAAGTGTTTGTTGATATTTTTTGTTTCAAGGACAAGTTTCATGTTTCAGGTTTCATGTTTCAGGTTTCAGGTTTCAGGTTTCGATTCTCTGGATTTAACTTGAAACCAGAAATCTACCTACTCGACATAACCCTGTCTTTTTTTATCTAAAATCTCACTTCTAGAATCTCATATCTCCTTTCACGTTCCTCTAATGATCCGTACTGGATCGATCCGTTTAGCTTTGTTCGAAGGCAAATACCCAGCAATAAAAGTTGATATTAAGGCGAAGACAATCCCAATGATATAGTATCCTATATTGAAATTAACGGGATAGGTAGTAATAGTAGGCAAGGCTTCTGTATTAAATGGTGCTTGATCAATAAGTTTTGAGAGTATAAATCCCATGAACAACCCAAGAAAGCCCCCGACGGCCCCAATAATCATAGCCTGGCTCATAAAAATAAGTTGCACATCGCGTCCTGAGAATCCTGTTGCCTTTAAAATGGCAATGTCCTTCATCTTTTCATAAATAAGCATATTAAGAATGTTGTAAATGCCAAATCCCGCAACAATCAATAGGGTAATGGAAACAGCATAGGTAATCAAGTTCCTAATATTGGAACCCGTTTCAAATTGAGCATTGGCTTCATTAATATCGGTCGCTTTAATGTCAAACTGTTGTTCCAGCCTATTTGACATGGATTCGGCCTGGGTAATATCAAAGAGCTTTACATTGATATCGGTAACATAGTTTTCGGCTTCTCCCAAAATACGCTGTACCGTTTCTAAGTTCGTATAACTTTGAATATTGTCGATTTCGGCAATACCGCTCTGGTAGATACCCACTATTTTTAATGGGAACACGCTTCCGGTAATAGTGCTGACCTGTACCCGTTCCCCAACCGACAGGGACATCTTTTCCGCGAGACCGGCACCAAGCAAAATACCGTTATCATTATTTTTTAAGGCTTCTGGAGTGCCCTCTACAATATTGTCCTGAATGTTGGAAAGGCGTACCATTTCCATAATATCCACACCCGAAAGGTTTCCGCCTAGTTCTATGGAACCGGAGAGGTAAAATATCTGCGCGTTGGTTTCGGGAGTGGCCCCTCTTACGTTAGGGTCTTTCCTTAAATAGGAGATAATAGGTAGGGCATTATGGATTTTCTTCTGACTTTGCTTTGGTTTTACGGAGTGTACCACGTTTAGGGCGTCCTCAAATTTGGTATATAGGCTTACGGGTTGGTTTTTAGACGGTTCAATTTCATTATAAATATGAATATGTGGCGTTTGGTTCAGGACCAAATCATCCAACATTTCATTCAATCCGGTCATAAAACTGACCAGGGTGATATAAGCGCCAATACCAAAAGTAACCCCTAACGCTGCGGTAACGGTACTTTTCATCTTGGTCAATAGATGTGTCTTGGCAATATTTAAGATTACTTTCCAGTTCATTATCTCTCGGGTTTGAGAACATAAGTTTTGGCATCAATTCCTTCAAGGATTTCTACTTGGTCCAGGTTTTGAAGCCCAATTTTCACTTCTTTTTCCCCATCTTCCGTGAGCACTTTATGGTTGTCTATGAGGTAGGCTTTGGGTATGGTAAGCACTTCGTCTTTTTCCGCAATGATGATGTTACCTTCCCCAGCAAGTCCGGGATACAACCTTTTTGGCGGATTTTTAAAAATAGCTTCTACGGTAAAGGTTTGCGAACGTTCATCTTTTTGGGGATAAATTTTGCTGATTTCGGCTTCAAAAACCTCCTGGCCATAAGCATCTAAGGTAATCAAGGTTTTTTGCCCCTCGCCCAGTCTGACGATGTCAACTTCATCCACTAACATTTCAATAATAAAATCGGAAGCACTCCCAACGGATGCCAATGGTTCCATAGTGGTAACGATCTCCCCCGGTTCTTTAAACAGGGCATAGACTTTTCCATTAATTTTACTGGTAACGGTAAAGTCTTTTGTGGAGACCTGTGCGGCCTCATAGTTATTTCGGGCTTGTTGTACTTGGGTCGAAAGCTCATTTTTACTGCGCTCGTAACTGTTTTGAAGTATCCGTAGCTTATTTCTAGAGAGTTCATAGGTCAACTTTCTATTCTCGAACTGCACTTTAGAGCCTATGTCCTGGTCCCATAAATTTTTCTGTCTAAAAAAATTGATAGAATCGTTTTTATAAGATAGGATCGCTGCCCCTATTTCATCTTCCAGCGAACTCAATATGGCAGAACTCCCATTGTAATTTTCCTGTGCAAGGCGCAAGGCCAAGCGGGCATTATCGGAGTTTAATTTAGGCGCAGTATTAATTATTTGAAGCAAAGGGGTTCCCGACTGCACCGCATCACCTTCCTCCACAAAGTTACGGTCCAAAATACCAGCGACTGCTGCATATACTTGATAAAGAC
>CAJQMW010000462.1 GCA_905479535.1 uncultured Maribacter sp.
ATAATAAAGAATACAAGCTATTTAGTAACGTTGGCTTTGGTAATGAGCTGTAGTACGGTCAAAAATGCCAATAAGACGCAAAAAGGAGCCGTTATCGGAGCAACCGGAGGCGCGGTAATCGGTGGTGTAATCGGGAATAACGTCGGTAGTGGAAACAATACGGCACTCGGTGCCATACTGGGCGCTGCCATAGGTGGTGCCGCAGGTGGATATATTGGAAACAGAATGGACCGGCAAGCGGAACGTATTGAAGAAGAAATTCCAGGTGCCGAGGTGAAAAGAGTGGGTGAGGGGATAAACGTAACCTTTACTCAGGATGCCGGAGTTTATTTTGATACGAACAAATCCAATGTAAAAGGCGCCTCTGCAACAACCTTGGATAAATTAGTAGGTATTTTTAAGGAATATCCTAATTCCAATATTTTGGTAGAAGGTCATACTGATAGTGCCGGTCCGGACGACTATAACATGGACCTCTCCAAACACCGGGCAGAATCGGTTACTAATTATTTAATATCCAAAAATTTGTCTCCCACTAGGTTTACTACCAAATGGTACGGGGAATCGCAACCCGTTGGGGATAATAGTACCACAGAAGGTAAAGCTAAAAACCGTAGGGTAGAGTTGGCTATCGTAGCAAGCGAAGAGTTGAAAGAGGAAGCTGCACAAAAAACCAAAGGATAAAACAAAGCGAGTAATTCTTGTAAGTTAAAAATTATCCCTGCAATTGCAGGGATTTTTTTTTGGAATGATGTAACTTCCCATAAGTGAAGATGTATGATGTAATCGTAGTAGGAGGTGGTTTGGCAGGGCTCACGACAGCCATAGATTTATCGCGATTTGGATACGATATCCTCGTTCTTGAAAGTAATCCGTACCCCCATCATAAGGTATGCGGGGAATATGTATCCAAAGAAGTAGCTCCTTATCTAAAGGGTCTAGGAATAGACCTAGAAGCGGCAGGGGCCGTAGAAATCTCCATTTTTGAAATGAGTACGATAGACTGTAAAACCGTGACGGCAAAACTTTCTTTGGGAGGTTTGGGTATAAGCAGGTACGCTTTTGAAAACATACTTTTTGAAAAGGCCAAAACTCAAGGAGTAACTTTTGTTTTCAAGAAAGTCACGGATGTCGTTTACCGAAATGATAGTTTTCAAGTGATCTGTCAGGATGATATGGCCTACGAAGCCAGAATAGTTGTAGGAGCCTATGGGAAGCGTTCAGGGCTGGATAAAGCTTTAAACCGAGATTTCATGTTCAAAAAACATGCTTGGTTGGCCGTAAAGGGCCATTACAGGAATCAGAGCTTCCCTGAAAATTTGGTTGCCTTGCACAATTTTGAAGGTGGTTATGGCGGACTATCCAAAACGGAAACGGGAGCCGTTAATTTTTGCTACTTGACACATTATAAAAGTTTTAAAAAGCATTCCGGTATCACCGATTTTAACAAAAATGTAGTTTCAAAAAACAGACATCTTAAAGAATTTTTAGAAGAATCGGAGCCCATTTTCGAAAATCCGTTGTCCATAGCTCAAATCTCCTTCGAGAAAAAGCAACCTATTGTCAATCATATTATGATGTGCGGAGATACCGCCGGATTGATTCATCCCCTTTGCGGAAATGGTATGGCAATGGCCATTCATGGCGCAAAATTGGCTTCGACCAGTATTCAGAAATATTTAGAAAATACCGATTTTGACCGATCGGCAATGGAAAGAGAGTACACGACTTCTTGGAATACGACTTTCAAGAAAAGACTTTGGGCCGGAAGAAAATTACAGCATGTTTTGTTACATCGGAAGTGGATGAACGTTGCTGTAAGGACTTCATTATTATCAGAACGATTGTTAACCTCTGTTATCGCTAAAACGCACGGAAAACCTATACCCTATGATTGATTTAACGAAGCGCCATGATGGCCTGGAAATCATGGATAACTTTCAAGATAGCCGTACCAAGCTTCCATATATTTTTAAGGATATAAACAGGGTGAATCATATCCTGGGAGGTAATGACATAACCGTAAACGCCGTGTTTAGGCTAGTTGAAAATGTTCTTCAAGAATCATATACGATTTTAGATATGGGGTGTGGTGACGGGAACATGCTTAAAACACTTGCGCTGGAGGCTAGAAGGCGTAACATAGTGATGTCTTTCATCGGTGTAGATTTAAATAGCGATGCACTAAGATTGGCGCGCCAAGAAACGACTGGTTTTCCGGAAATCTCCTATGTGAAAAGGAATATTCTAGGATTGGATTCTTCGGATTTCAATTGTGATATCGTTATTACGACCTTAACGATGCATCATTTTGAAAATGAGGATATTTTGGTGTTTTTGAAGCAATTTGTCAACCTGTCCTCCATAGGTGTGGTTGTAAACGACCTTGAACGAAGCGTACTTGCCTATTATTTGTTTCAGGTTTTTGGCCTTATTTTTATAAAGACTAAAGTGGCAAAAATAGATGGGTCCATATCTATAAGAAAGGGTTTCAAGAGGGAAGAATTGGAGCAACTATCAACGAAAATATCAGCCGTATCACATGAAATTAAATGGAAATGGGCCTTTAGGTATGTATGGATCATGAGAAAAAGGCCACTTACAGATATATATGAACAAAACGAAAATTGTAGCGGTAACAAAGGAGCTGCCCGAATATTGTAGACGTACCAAGGATATTATCCCTTATGTAGGCCTTTGGCTTCAAGGGCAGGAAGAACGGTTTAGGCGAAAGGTCGTTAAAATATTCGAAGGTGCCGCGGTCGACAAACGCTATGGGATTATGCCCATTGAGGAAGTTTTCCTTTCAACCTCATTTGAGGAAAAGAATGCCGTTTACGCGAGTGAGTCCAAGAAATTGGGAACCGCCGTATTAGAAAAGGCCCTTACAAAGGCGAATTGGGCACCAAGGTCCTTGGATTATATTATTACGGTTAGCTGTACGGGAATCATGGTTCCATCCTTGGATGCCTATCTTATCAATGCATTGGATTTGAGGCAGGATATTGTTAGGCTGCCGGTAACGGAAATGGGTTGTGCAGCGGGAGTCTCCGGATTAATCTATGCCCATAACTTTTTAAAATCCAATCCAGACAAAAGAATTGCCCTGGTATCCGTAGAAAGCCCTACGGCTACTTTTCAACAGAACGATTACTCCATGGCAAATATGGTCAGTGCAGCCATTTTTGGGGACGGAGCTGCATGTGTATTGTTGTCGTCGGAGGAAGGGGCCATTGGTCCCCGCATCATTGGCGAGGAGATGTACCATTTTAAGGATGCTACCCATTTAATGGGCTTTGATTTGACCAATCACGGATTAAAAATGATTCTAGACCCGGTTGTGCCTGAAACCATTGCACAACACTTTCCGGATATCGTTCATCCCTTTTTAGAGAAATTTGGCAGTAGTATTTCCCGTGTGGACCATTTGATATTCCATCCCGGTGGAAAAAAAATAGTGCAAACCGTAGAGGAGCTCTTCGGTAAATTAGGGAAGGACATAAATGACACTAGAGCGGTGTTAAAGTTATACGGCAATATGAGCAGTGCTACGGTTCTATATGTGTTGGAGCGTTTTTTGGAAAAGGATATACAGCATGGAGAACAGGGACTAATTTTAAGTTTTGGACCAGGATTTTCCGCGCAACGCGTATTACTGGAATGGTAAGTAAACTTTTAAAATAGATAAATTGAAATGAAAGAAAATTGGGCATTGATTTTAGGGGGTAGCAACGGATTGGGTCTGGCAACCGCTAAAAAGCTGGGACAGCATGGTTATCATATCTTTATTGTCCACAGGGATAGAAGGTCGGACGCAGAAGCTGTTGCATTGGAATTTGAAGAAATCAGAAGTTTGGGAGTTCAGGTAAAAACGTTCAATGCAGACGCCTTAAATTCCACTAAAAGACATGAGCTAATTGTAGAAATGACCGCCTTGCTCTCGGAAAACCACAAAATTTCGGTGTTGGTGCACAGTATAGCGAAAGGCAGTTTAAAGCCTATGTATAGTGAAAATAGTAGCACATTATCCGATCAGGATTTTAAGATAACCTTTGAGGCAATGGCGCTAAGTCTATATGATTGGACAAAAGCATTGGTACGGGCAGGTCTGTTTTCAGAAGATTCACGAATCATATCCTTTACCAGCGAAGGGAACACCAAGGCCATGCCTAATTATGGTGCAGTTTCCGTAGCAAAAGTAGCTTTGGAAGCCCTGACCCGGAATATAGCCCTTGAATTTGCTCCCATTGGACTCAAGGCCAACTGTATCCAAGCCGGTATCACGTTGACCAAATCGTTTCAAATGATTCCGGGACAAGAAAAAATTAAGGAACATGCCCTAAAGCGAAATCCTAGCGGAAGGCTGACTACACCAGAAGATGTTGCCAATGCAGTGTATTTGTTGACAACGGACGAGGCCAAATGGATTACCGGAACAGTAATAAAAGTAGACGGGGGTGAAAGCTTAAGATAGATGGAACGATAGCCATGGATTTAAAAAATTTGTTGTCATATTTACCCTATAGATCCCCTTTTCTCTTTGTGGATGAACTTGTGCATGTAGATGAGTTGGGTGCAAAAGGTAATTTTACGTTTCTTGAGGACTTGGATTTTTATAAAGGACACTTTATAGGAAATCCGGTTACCCCAGGGGTTATTTTGACCGAGTGTTGTGCGCAGATCGGGGTGGTCTGTCTAGGACTTTATATCTTAATGAAAGAAAATACGGACATGGATAAAGTGGGTATGGGACTAAGTAGTTCTGAAATGGAGTTTCTAAAACCAGTTTATCCTGGAGAAAAAGTATCCGTGAGCTCCACAAAAATATATTATAGATTTAATAAACTTAAATGTAAGGTAAAAATGTACGACGCTTCAAATGAACTTGTGTGCAAGGGTGTTATTGCCGGAATGTTGGGAATAAATTAGGATGGGAAGACGTGTCGTCATTACGGGATTAGGGGTCTGTGCACCGAACGGGGTGGGTCTAGAAGACTTTTTGCAGGCTATGATGCAGGGGAAATCCGGGATACGACACAGCTCACAATTGGCGCAGCTAAATTTTGGATGTCAAGTTGCTGCAGAACCGCTGATTAAAGATAACGTATTAAACAATTACTTTACCCCATTGCAACTACGTGGATTAAATGCCTCGGGACTCGTTTACGGCGTTATCGCCGGGGTTGATGCA
>CAJQMW010000463.1 GCA_905479535.1 uncultured Maribacter sp.
TTGGGGCACAAAAGCCGAAAAATCTCGGTTCCAAACAACAACTCAAGACAAGTTCAATACCTTTTTCTGAGATACAATACCCTGTAACTAACCAGTCCAACTGAAACTCAAACTTGGCGATCAGGTTCAAGGCTTGAATTACGTTCATTCCGTTTTTCATGGTTGTATCGATTACGGTGCGGATCTTGGCAAAATTCTGGGCATATCGGGGATTTTTGAACTGCCCCGATATTTTCTGTTTTACCTTGACGTTTCGGATTGCCTGCTCCGAGGTATTATTGTCCGGAGGCACCTTCTCCATGAACAGGAAGACAAGTAGTTGCTGTCTGTCCCTACGCATTCGCCTGTAGAAAGTGAACAGTTCTTTTTTGTTTTTTTCGGGAGGGTTGTCCAATTGCTCGGACAAGGAGCGGACCGTTTTGTTTCTCTTGGCCATATCATCATCATCTTGCCCGTTGAACCGTTTTTTCAATTCCAATGCCTCGCACAACAGTTTTTTAAAATCCATTGACCAGGGATCATTCCCGTATTTTTCGTTGAGATAGTTCAAATGCCTTAATAAATGGGCTATACAGGTTTGATGGTGTTTTGCGGGAGTGGCCGATTATGCCCTCCACACATCATGGAGCAAGGTCGCTTTTGTAAAACCTTCCGGAAAATGGGCGGCGACCGTTGCTTTTCCCCTATTATCGGAATGGGCGATATAGGTCAGGTACCACGTTTGCCAGGCCCACATCCAATGCCTGTAACCGTTTACCTTGACACCGGTCTCGTCCGTACCGACCACCGTACTGCAAGATACCCGTTGTCCTGTAAGATCGTAGACGGATGTTGTCTTATCGGCAAAACGGTTCAGTAACCTATGGATGCCGCCTTCACTGATACCTATGTTGAAAACATCGTTGAACATTTCCTGCATCCTCGCAAAAGGCGGGTATTGGCGCGCATGGAAATAGCCGATAAGACCTTCCATCCGCGGGCCATAACCAATAGGTGCTTTTACGTGCTCGGGGAAGTCCGCTCTGTTGCGGCATCCGCAGGAACATTGTTTCGTAAAAGACCGATATTCCGTATACAACGCTTTGATGGGCGGAATATCCACTATCTGGTGCGATCTGTCCTTGACCGCTTCCATGTTTTTCAATGAACTGCCACAACTACGGCAATAGTCCGGGCGCAGTTCTACGATCTTGTCCGGTGTGGCTGCCATTTCCAGGGTTTTGCCCTTCCGTCCGGGCCGCCCCCCCCCCACCTTTCTGCTCGTAGGCCCACGAAGACTCTGGTTCTTCTTGGGACGGTTTTCGACCCTTGACGACGGTATGGAACTGTTCCGGCTGTTCTTGGGATTCCCATATTTGGCCAATCGTTCTCTGAGAACGATGTTTTCCCTTTCAAGAAATTCCAGCTCTTGTATCCGTCTTTCCAACCTGTTCAAACGTATAAGTAGCTCTGAAATCAATCCGTCCTTATCCATATCTGAAGGATCCGATATTTTTTGGTGGGATCCAAATCAATTGATAAGTTTATTCACACTGATTAGTTACAAATCTTTTAATTCCATAGGTTCTATATGTTTGCCAACGGTATCGGCTATGAGTAGTTCCGTGGGTTAGCACTTAACTTTGCAAGTACACGCCGAATAGAAAATCCGATATGATTTTCCAAATAAGCCCTGACCAAGCAATGGCTTATATACTGTTATTGCCAGTAGTGTTTCTCCGCTATCTGTATTCTTCCCAATATTCTTTTGGCGTTACTATTTTCGTTCCGTTATAGACTTCCATTGTAAAATCGTCAGTGTTACCTGTGATTATAAAATCTGCTTTTGAAATTTGTGCCAATTCTAAAAATCGGTTGTCGGGTTCGTCCTTAATAATTTTCAATTTGGTTTTTGGTTCATAGATTTCTGACATTTCGCTAATTCTTGCGATTAGAAAATCAGCATTTGTTTTAAAATCAGTAAATCTTGCGAATTTAGGTCGTCCAAGAACTTCAACTTATTCTTGTAAAACTGGATTGGAAAGGCAAATAAACGCATTTCCTTCAATGCAATGGTCAAGGATTAAATATGGATAATTTTTTTGAATTAGGGAAGATACAATTACATTCGTATCAAGAATTATTTTTTGCATTCCTGTGCGCTTTTATTTCGTCATCGATTTCTTCCATTGTCATTTTGGACAGGCCGTATATGTTGGCTAATTGAATGCTTTTTTCTAACGTTTGTTTTGTTATTTTTTTCCGATGATTTCAGTCAGTTCGGAAAATGACAGCGTATTTTTATTCAGACCTAATTGGTTGAATTCAAAATCAGATATTTGGACATTTACAGATTTCATAATAATTTTGTTTAGACTCAAATTTACGAATTATTCGCAATCTTTTTTCGCATTACTTACAACGAGTCTGCGCAGCAACTCCATTCGGATTAAAATTAAGGAATCGATTGGGATTTAGGGATTGGCCATGGTAGTTTTCTTTATTGATCGGTAACGGGAAGGTAGTGATGCGAACAAAAGAAAGTCTCCCCTACGGCCCAATAT
>CAJQMW010000464.1 GCA_905479535.1 uncultured Maribacter sp.
TTCACTGAGCGAAGTAGAAAGTGAGGTCGAAGCATCAAAAAACGAAAATCATGTTCAAAAACTATCTAAAGATCGCTTGGCGTGCTTTACTAAAGCAAAAAGGATATACTGCACTTAATATTGGGGGGCTTGCTGTGGGTATGGCCGCTACTATGCTAATTGGTATGTGGGTGCACAATGAACTTTCTTACAATTCGGATTTCGAAAATTACGATTCCATTGTTCAGGTCATGCAAAGCCAGACCTTTGCAGAAGAGATAAATACAGGAACCAAGCAACCGATGCAGTTGGCACCTGTGCTACGCAACGAATATGGAGCTAATTTTAAGCACATCGTCACCAGTAGTTTTATCCAAAATCAATTGCTAAGCGTTGAAGAGCATAAAGTATCTCGCCCTGGAAATTTCATGGAACCTGGTATTACTGAAATGTTGTCCCTGAACATGTTAAAGGGAACTAGAAACGCATTGGAAGATCCAACCTCTATACTACTATCGGAATCCACAGCAAAAGTGTTGTTCGGCGATGCTGATCCCATGGGACAAAATGTAAAAATCGGTACAACAATGCAAGCCCAAGTTGCCGGGATTTACAGTGACTTACCTAAAAACAGCGATTTTGCAGACCTAACTTTTATAGCCCCTTGGGAGCTTTTAAATAAAACGGCAAATTTTGAAGAGCGTTTAGGTTGGGGGAACAACTGGTTTCAAGTAGTTGCCCAGTTAGAAGATGGGGTGCATTGGGGTACCGTTTCCAATTTAATCAAGGATGTGAAATATAATCAAATCAAAAACGAAGGTAATCCGGGAGCGGAAAAAAGAAAACCGGTTATTCATTTACACCCCATGGGCAAATGGCATTTGTATTCTAAGTTCGAGAACGGCAGCAATACAGGTGGTGCCATTGAACGGGTTTGGTTGTTCGGTATCATCGGTGTCTTTATTTTATTGTTGGCCTGTATCAATTTCATGAATCTCAGCACGGCTAAATCTGTAAAACGGGCCAAGGAAGTGGGTATACGAAAAACAATCGGGTCCGTTAGAGCCCAGTTGGTTTCTCAATTTCTTAGTGAGGCATTTTTGGTAGTGGTTTTGGCCTTTGTCGTTTCTTTGGCATTGGTTTTGTTGGCACAACCTTTCTTTAATGGACTCACCAATATGGTCATCCGTGTTCCATGGGGCAATGCGCTTTTCTGGATTTCGTGTTTCATTTTTATCGTATTTACAGCTTTGGTTTCTGGAAGCTATCCCGCTTTTTACCTTTCCTCTTTTAAACCGGTCAAAGTATTAAAAGGAAAAATCGACGGCGGTCAAGGAGCATCTCGCTTACGAAAAGTACTGGTGGTATTTCAATTTTCCATATCCGTAGCACTCATCTTTGGTACCCTGACAATTTTTAAACAACTGGAGCATGTAAAGAACCGGCCTATTGGTTATGATCGGGAACGGTTAGTATATGTCCCCATCAACACTTCAGAAATCATCACACATTTTGAAACCGTTCGGAACGAACTTCTCGGTTCTAATGAGATTAATGAGGTCGCCGCCTCCGACGTGTTAAATTCGGGTGCTTTTACTACCAATAGCGGTTTTGATTGGAAGGGTAAAGATCCCAGTATGAGCGAAGAATTCTATACGCTGCGAGCGACGTATGGTTACGGTGACATGGTCAATTGGAAAATTAAGGAGGGGCGTGATTTTTCTAGGGAGTTCAAAAGTGATTCGACCGCCTTTATCGTGAATGAGACAGCCGTGAAGTATATGGGACTCGAAAACCCCGTAGGAGAATTCGTGAAATGGGGAACTAACGGTAGTTTTAAAATTATAGGCGTTGTTAAAGACATGGTAACCCAATCGCCTTATGATCAAGTACCACCCATGTTGTTCACGTTACACTATGGTCGTTTTCTAAATTTTGTCAACGTTAAGATCCGTGAAGGAGGGAATACAAAAGAAGCGGTGGCCCATATGGAAAAAGTGTTCAAAAAACATGACCCTGAGAGTCTCTTTTCATATAGTTTCTTGGATGAACAATACGCCAAGAATTTTTTGAATGAGGAGCGTATGGCCCGTCTGGCCAGTTTTTTTGCTGGTCTTGCCATTTTCATAAGCTGTCTGGGAATTTTTGGTCTTTCTGCCTTTGTAGCGGAACAACGAACAAAAGAAATAGGAGTGCGTAAAGTGCTAGGGGCCTCGGTTTACAGTTTATGGCAATTGTTGTCCAAAGAATTTGTACTGATGGTGATTATTTCTTGTTTCATAGCAATTCCCATAGGGAATTATTATATGAACGGATGGATGGAAAAATACGCCTACCGTACCGAAATCGGTTGGGAGATTTTTGTGGCATCGGTTCTTGGAGCTTTGGCAATTACCTTTCTTACAGTTAGTTTTCAGGCATTTAAGGCTGCGCTGGCTAACCCGGCCAAGAGTTTAAGAACCGAATGAGCTATCTATCAGACCTGTCAGGTTTTAAAAACCGGACAGGTCTGACGATTAATAAATGGAAAACAAAAGATTATCAACCTGTGCCGAGCAGTTCACTGAGCGAAGTAGAAAGTGAAGTCGAAGCATCAAAAAACGAGAATCATGTTCAAAAACTATCTAAAGATCGCTTGGAGGAACCTTATTAAAAGTAAATCTTTCTCCATTCTTAATATTCTTGGCCTTTCAACCGGAATGGCCTGTAGTATTCTTATTTTATTATGGGTACAGAATGAGGTTAGTTATGATCAATTTCATACCGACTCGGAAAGAACCTATCGATTTATTGTCAATTCGGGAGATTTTAAAACTGCAGTTTCTTCAGCAGGAATGGGTCCTGATTTAAGAGACGAACTGTCAGAAATTGAATCCGTAGTCAGAACTACAAAATTTGAAAATGTACTTTTTAATGTTGACGATGCCGTTTATGAGGAAAACCACTTCATGTATGTTGATAATAATTTTCTTTCCTTTTTTGATTTTCCCTTGGTACGAGGTAAGAAAGGTACGGCACTTAAAGACCCCAATACCATTGTGTTGACCGAGTCTATGGCCAAAAAGTATTTTGGTGAAGAAGATGCTTTAGGTAAAACAGTTGAACTGAATAACTCTAAAAACTGGAAAGTGACAGGTGTACTTGAAGACTTACCGCCCAATTCACATTTTAAGTTTGATTTTATAGCGCCTATTTCGACAATAGCTACGGATAACCAAAATTTTGCAAATAAAACTTGGGGGAATTTTGATTACTATTCTTATTTTAAATTGAATAAGATTGTAGCGTTTTCAGATACAGGAGTAACGGATTTAGAAACGAAGATCAACGCCATTGCAAATGAAAGATTAGACAATGAGTCGTTTAATTTTAGACTTCAACCCCTGGAAAATATTCATTTGTATTCAGATTTGCAGCTAGACGTTGCCGGGCACGGAAATATCCAATATGTCAATATTTTCTTTATTGTTGCCCTTTTCATTTTGGTGGTGGCATGTATCAACTTCATGAACCTTTCCACAGCCCGCTCCGCTAAAAGGGCCAAGGAAGTTGGGCTACGTAAAGCGATAGGTGCCCAAAGAAATCAACTAATAGGGCAGTTTTTAAGTGAATCCATTTTACTGTCCTGTATTTCTTTGGTATTGGCCGTTGGTTTGGTTTTTTTGACCTTACCTTTCTTTAATGAAATTTCAGGAAAGATATTGAGCATTGATATCGCCGATGGGAGTTTTTGGCTGGGCTTGTTGGCCATCGTTTTAGTGACGGGCTTGTTTGCCGGCAGCTATCCGGCATTATATCTATCAGGATTTAATCCGATTAAAGTACTTCAGGGTAACTTGAAAAAAACAGGGGGCAATTTGTTATTTAGAAATGGTCTAGTGACCATGCAATTTGTTATTTCGGCAGTTTTGATAGTGGGTACTGGAGTTGTCTATAACCAATTGAACTTTATCAAAGACAAGAACCTGGGCTTTGATAAGAGCAATATGATTATTGTTCCTTTTAAAGGCGAAATGGGCGAAAAACAAGATGCTTTGAAAGCAAAATTACAGGAAAATCCGCTTTTAAGAAATTATTCGATTTTCAAAAATATGCCAACCGATTTAGATACGGGCACTATCGATATATTATGGGAAGGAAAAGATGAAAATGATGGATTAGTGGTTCCTGATTTAGGAATGGACGATAGATTTATAGATTTGTTCGACATTGAAATATTGGCGGGAAGGGGTTATTCCGAAAAATTTACGATTAGTGATAAAAACCTTGTTATCAATGAAACGCTGATGAAGCTAATGGGAAGAAACCTCGATAATATAATCGGTAAAAAACTAGTATACAATGATGTTGATGCCCAGGTGGTAGGCGTTGTCAAAGATTTCCATTTTAAACCTTTGCAGTATGATATTGAACCTTTGGTTTTGAGGCAACGTAATACTTACCCACGTTTTTTAGCTATCCGAACTACTATGGACCAGACTCAGGCAAGTATTAAGGCTATTGAAAATATTCATACAGAGCTGAATCCTGCTTTTCCATTTTCGTACTCGTTTTTAGACGCCGACCTTGAAAACATGTACGATGGTGAACAGCAAATGGGTATGATATTTAACGTTTTGGCCATACTTGCCATTTTCATCTCATGTTTGGGTATTTACGGACTGTCAGCTTTTATGGCAGAGCAAAGAATCAAAGAGATAGGAATCAGAAAAGTGTTGGGGGCAACTACACTAAGTTTGGTAAACCTGCTGTCTAAAGATTTCTTTAAGCTAGTGTTGCTTGCACTTGTAATTGCCATTCCCTTATCATGGTATTATTTGAATGAATGGCTAAAAGACTTTGCCTATCATATCAATATTTCATGGTGGATGTTTGCAATGGCAGCTGTTGCTGTTTTGTTGATTACACTTATAACTGTTGGTTATCAAAGTATCAGAACGGCCTTGTGCAACCCTGCGGAAAGTTTGCGCACGGAATGAAAAAGAAAAAGGGTTGTTGGCCTGTCAGGTTTTTTAAAACCTGACAGGCCCGAGACAAGATTGGAAATGAAACCTACAAGGTCCAAAAAGACCTTGTGGGTTGGTAAGAAAGAAACATCAAAAATAAAGATGCTGAACTGAATTCAGCACAAGAAAAACGAGAACCATGTTTAAAAACTATTTGAAAATCGCTTGGCGAAATCTCTTAAAAAATAAGGGATACTCCCTCATAAATATTGGTGGACTGGCATTGGGTATGGCGGTGACCTTGATTATTGGCTTGTGGATGCATGATGAGCTTTCCCATAATGCTTACTTTCAAAACAAAGATAAAATTGCACAAGTCTATCAATCACAGACTTTCAACGGCCGTACAGGTACCGGACCTGCAATTCCGTTGCCATTGGAGCCAGCACTTCGTGATAAGTATGGGGACAATTTTAAGCACCTAATGATGGCCTCTTGGACCCAGGAAAGCTATATAAAATACAAAGAAAATAGTATATCCAGGCCAGGTAACTATATGCAGCCCATGGCCCCAGAACTATTAAATTTGGAGATTCTTAAAGGGGAAAAAGATGGGTTACGGGAAATTAATTCTATAATGCTTTCTGCATCCACAGCCGGAGCGCTTTTTGGTAAGGAGGATCCCATTGGCAAAGTGGTAA